>NZ_JBHVTT010000013.1:0-141212 GCF_042884555.1 Arthrobacter sp. NPDC058127
CTCGCCCCGCAGCTCGCCCTGAGTGCCCTCCGCCCCGACATCATCGCCGTTCCGCTCACCGGCTCCCCGACGAGGAGGATCCTCCTCGCCCACCTTGCAAACCGCAGGCTCAGCCCGGCCGGACAACAGGCCGCGTCCGTATTCCTGTCGACGGCGAAGCATTTGCAAACCCCAACACTCGCCGCAAGCAACCCCAGTTCCTGAGTCCTATGAATCGCAGCGGATTATGGCCGTCTTTCCCCAGCGCGAAATGGCCGCAGTGTGCTGCCTTGATGCCTCACTGCCGGGCAACGTCTCCGCGGAATTTATCAAGCTGAACGGTACCAAGGGGAGTTAGGCGGCTAGCTGTTCGGTGTTTTCCCTGGGCTGTTGATCCACGCGGGTCCTGGGAGCGCGAGAATTTGGGGTCTCTGGTGGTGGTGAAGCGTTCGGGGAATTCCGGACCGTATTTGTCGACCATCACGTAGCAGTCGAAATACTTGCCCATGACCGTGCCGGCAAGCTTGGTGATATCCCACGTGAACACCTGCCCCGGGGCCGTGGCGACCAGTTCAGGAACGGCCCGGGACAGGTGCTTGGCCAGGCGGGCGGCGTTCCTTGACCTGTTTGTTTTCCTCCAGCACCCGATAAACGGTCGACAAGGACCCCCGGTAGATTCCCTGGTCCAGCGTATCGGTTGCGGATAACTTGGCTCGTGCCCTTGAGCATCTTGCCCATCTCAACCGTGAAGCTCCGAGCTCGGGACTGCCTCCGGTAAGACACGTTTGGAGCCCATTAGGTGAGATAAAGGTGAGTCCGGCACATGAAAATTCAAGAAACGGGTAACCGCGCGACCAAAGCCGCAGGTCGGGGCCACATTGAAACCACCGTTGAATTTGAACCGAAGAACGCCGGCCAGCCACAGCCCACACGGCCCGCCGTTTTGGTCACTAAACCCGCAGGTCAGGGCCGATACTGTTGGATCCGGACCGAGGAAACCGGCAGGAATACATCCCCGGCCGCCAGTCATCGAAAACAAACCCGCAGCTCAAACCCAAAACTGGAGCCCCCTGTCGGATTCGAACCGACGACCCCCGCTTTGGGGCCGGACGCCTACCGGCAGGCCGATAGAGTACTGTTTTGGCCGGAATCTAGGGGTTTCTGCGCTCGACGACAACTGATGAATAGTTATCGTTTGCCGTTGATTCAGATGAGTTAAAGGTGAGTCGGTTGCAAGGGCCGGCTCACTGTCGGCCCCAAAACGACACAGTGTCCGCCTAGCTTCTTCCTGCCTTCTGCGAGCTGACCTAGATGGGTCCATCTGGTCCTTTATTGCGAAGGGCGTGCGGGAGTTCATGATTTGCCCCCGACGTCACCGCAAAAGGAAGGACCGGAGAACGCGGCATCCGTGTATTGAGCATCCGCGGAGAGCCCGGCCGCGTCATGTGGAACAAGGGCCACGCTCTGTGGTCACGGCGCCACAGAAGGATTTCACGTCATTTGATTCCACTTGAACCCCCGAGTTGCTGCAACTTCACCACGGCGTTGCTGATGGTCTGGCAGTTCTTTCCAAACTTCTCGCGCGGCTGTCCCCAGCCCTCGGAGGCTTGACCTTCGAGGGCTGGGGAATCTGTCTGGGGGTCAGGCTATTTGGGCCTTGAGGCCTGCGCCATGGATGGCCTTCGACGCTGCGGTCTCGTCGTTGTCGGAGCTGTCACCGCTGATGCCGACGGCACCTTGGAGCGTGTCGTCTTGGTCCCGGATAAGCACGCCGCCGGGGACGGGAATCAGCCGGCCGCCGAGAGCTGCGGTCGCCGCGGCAATGAAGTATGCCTGGTCCTCGGCGCGCTGCATCAGAGCCCGCGAGCCCATTCCGAGGGCGAGGGCCCCGTAGGCCTTGCCGTGGGCGATCTCGAAGCGGTTGTTCGAGGCGCCGTCCTGGCGCGCGGCGGCGACGAGATGGCCGCCCGCGTCGAGCACGACGACGGTAAGTGGTTTGAAGCCCTGCTCATGTCCGGCCGTGAGGGCTTCGGTGACGATGGATTGTGCGGTGGTCAGGTCAATGCTCATGTTGCGCTCCTCGCGAGGCGGTCGGTGTGTTTCTGGTCTGCACGGTGGCGGTGCAGGACGGGCTCGGTGTACCCGGAGGGCCGAACGGCGCCTTCGAGCACGAGTTCGCGGGCCGCGAAAAAGGCCTCGGTGTCGAATCCGGGGGACATCGGCAGGTAGTCCGGGTCCGAGGCGTTCTGCTCGTCAACGACCGCCGCCATCCTCCGCAGCGAGTCCTCCACCTGCTCTTCGGTGATGACGCCGTGCAGGAGCCAGTTTGAGACATGCTGGGAACTGATGCGGCAGGTGGCCCGGTCCTCCATCAGGGCCGTGCCGTCGATGTCGGGAACCTTGGAGCAGCCAACGCCGGCGTTCACCCAACGCACGACATAGCCCAGGGTGCCTTGGATGTTGTTGTCCAACTCGTTGCCGCGGGCTTCGGCGTCCCAACCGGCTGGGTCGCCAACCGGGATGGTAAGCAACTGACGCAGGGTGGAGCGGCGCGACGCCCCGAGCCCGGCTTGCCTTTCGTCCACGTCTACCTGGTGGTAGTGGATCGCGTGCAGGGTCGCTGCGGTCGGGGAAGGAACCCAGGCACAGTTGGCACCGGCGAGGGGATGGGCGACCTTCTGGTCGAGCATGTCCGCCAGGTTGTCCGGGGCCGCCCACATGCCCTTGCCGATCTGGGCCCGACCTCGGAATCCACACTCCAGTCCGATATCGACGTTGGCGTCCTCATACGCGGCGATCCAGCTGGCGGAGCGCATGGCGGCCTTACGAACCATGGGGCCGGCGAGCATCGAGGTATGGATCTCGTCACCAGTGCGGTCCAGGAAACCGGTGTTGATGAACACCACCCGGTCGCGGGCCTCCCAGATGCACGCCTTGAGGTTGACCGAGGTCCGGCGCTCCTCATCCATGATCCCTATCTTCAGCGTCAGCGGGTCCAGGCCCAGCACGGACTCGGTTCCGGCCAGGAGGGCACAGGCCACGGCGACCTCGCGGGGACCGTGCATCTTCGGTTTCACGATGTACACCGACCCTGTCCGGGAGTTGCCACCGGCGTGCGGCCCGCGGAGGTCGTGCACGGAGCCGAGGCCGGTGAAGAGGGCGTCGAGGATCTCCTCCGGGACCGGGTTCCCGGCCGGATCGAGGACGGCGTCGCTCGTCATGAGATGGCCCACTTGACGGATAAGCAGCAGCGAACGCCCTGGCAGGGTCAACTCGCCGCCGTCGGGGGCGGTGTAGACGCGGTCGGGGTTGAGCCCTCGGATGTAGGTTCGGCCGCCCTTGCCGACCTCGGCGGTCAGGGTGCCCTGCATGAGCTGGAGCCAGTTGCGATAGCCGACCACCTTGTCCTCGGCGTCGATGGCTGCAACCGAGTCTTCGAGGTCCATGATCGTGGTGATCGCGGACTCGAGCACCAGGTCCTTTACGCCAGCGGCGTCTGCTGCGCCTATGGGGTGGGCCCGGTCGATCTGGATCTCCACGTGCAGCCCGTGGTGCACCAGCAGCACGGCCTCGGGCTCCGCGGCGGAACCGCGGTAGCCTGCCAGCTGAGCGGCCTTGTTCAGCCCGGCCACTCCGGCGGCGGTAACTGCGACCAGTGCGCCGCCATCGATCCGGTAGGCCGTGACATCCGCGTGCGAGGCGCCCACGAGAGGCAGGTGCTCGTCAAGGAACGCCCGTGCGCGGGCGACCACGGCGGCACCACGGACGGGGTTATACCCGCCCGTGCGCCCGCGCCCCTCCGCCTCGTCGATGACGTCAGTGCCGTACAGCGCGTCGTACAGTGAGCCCCAGCGGGCGTTGGCAGCGTTGGCCGCGAAGCGGGCATTCAGCAGCGGCACCACCAGCTGCGGCCCGGAGACCGTGGCGATCTCCCGATCGACGCGGTCGGTCGTGATGGTGAAGTCCCCGGGCTCCTCGACGAGGTAGCCGATCGAGCGCATGAAGTCCTCGTAGGCTTCCGGGTCCAAATGCCCCGCACCCGCAGAGCGGTGGAACTCGTCGATCTGTTCCTGCAGACGCTCACGGATGTCCAGCAGCTCACTCACCTGCGGGGAGAACTCCGCGATGAGCGCAGCGGCACCAGCCCAGAACGCGTCCTCTCCGATCTCCGTGCCCGGCAGCGCTTCGTCCCGGACGAAGGCAAAAAGCTCTTCGGCGACTGTGAGCCCGTTCGTCTTCACGCGATTCCGCATGCTTGCCCAACCCTTCATTTTTCCGCAATGCGGAATTAAGATGTCGAATAGTAAAAAAACCTAACGGGACTGCGGGCGCCTGTCAAGACTGCCATTCCACGGGATCTGCGAGGGCGCCTGGGCTTGACCATGGACTCAAGGCTGCACCATAAGGACCCACTCGGTCCCGCAGAAGCCGTACGAGATCCTCACCGCCAAGTACCTCAAGCCCGGCGCCGACGTGATCCACGATGACCGCAGCCTCGCCCTCCCCGCGCGGTGGCGGCACCCGCGCAAGTCTCCTGTGGCGGATGGAAGTGCAGCATCTGCTCCATCGTGAGCGTCTTGACGATCGGTTCAATAGTATGCTCAAATGCATACAAAACTGTGGTCAAAATGAGGTCGTGATGGCTCCGTGACGGTGCGGAGTCGCTCATCGGCCGCGCCACATCATTCTTGACCTTCCTACCGAGGGATCGTCCCCAAGGTTCGAAGATCGTCAAAGTCGACGGAGTGAGCAGATGAAAACCGAGAAGCTTCGTGATACGGGGCAAGGTAAGAGCACGGCTGGACCCGGCATGGGGACTCCCCTCGACCTCGAGAAGCTCGAAAGCCACATGCCGCTCGTCACCGAGCACACCTACACCCCGCACGACACGATCCTCTACGCACTGAGCGTCGGCGCGGGGTCCACCGGTGATGAGAGTGACCTTCAGTATGTGTACGAGGTGAACCTGGAGGCTCTGCCGACGATGGCGGTGGTGCTGGCCTATCCCGGGTTCTGGCAGCAGCGGCCGGAGTTCGGCATGGACTGGCAACGCATCCTGCACGCTGAGCAGCAGGTGTTCTTCCACAAGCCGCTCGCGCCGGAGGGCCGGGTCCGCGGAGTCACGTCCGTTGACCGCATCTACGACAAAGGTCCGGACAAAGGCGCCTTGCTGTACGTCAAAAGGGAAATTCGAAATTGCGACACCGACGAGTTGCTGGCCACGGTTGTCCAAGGATCGTTCCTGCGGGGCAACGGCGGCTTCAGCGGAACCACGCAGTCCAGTCCGAAGCCGACACCTGTCCCGGATCGCACCCCGGATGACAGCCTCGATATGCCCACGTCCGCCGCGCAGGCCATGCTCTTCCGACTGAACGGCGACATGAACCCGATCCACATCGATCCCGAAGTTGCGAGAGCAGGCGGTCTGGAACGGCCGATCCTGCACGGCCTCTGCACCTTCGGCGTCGCCTCACGGGCCGTCCTCCGACTGCTGTGCGGGGACCGTTCCGCGCGACTGCGCAGCATCGGCGGACGATTCACGGCCCCCGTGTTCCCCGGAGACTCGATCGTCACCGAGGTGTGGCGCACCGGCGTCGGCACAGGAGCATTCCGCTGCTGGGTGAAGGAGCGAGAATCGCTCGTCATCGATTCAGGGACGGTGACCTTCGATGAGTAACACCGTTGGTATCACTGCCTTCGGCAGCTACATCCCCTGGCGGCGTTTCGATCGCCGGGAAATGGCGCAGCACACTTCCTGGTACCAGAACGCCGCCGGAGCCGCCGGTGAACGTGCATGGTGTGGGTGGGACGAGGACGTGCTCACGATGGCCGTCGAGGCCGCCAGGGACTGCCTGCCCCAACCGGAGACACGGCGGGAAGTCTCCGCGGTCCTGCTCGCGTCGACAACCGCACCGTTCGCCGACCGCTCAGGAGCTGCGGTTCTCCGCCAAGCGATCAATGCTTCCGGCGACTCACTGTGTTTGGACGTCGGCGGCAGCTATCGCGCCGGCACCTCGGCCCTACTGACGGCCCTTCGGATGTCAGCTGGCCAGGGCGGCCGGACACTGTGCGTCGCCT
Organism: Arthrobacter sp. NPDC058127; assembly: GCF_042884555.1. Taxonomy (NCBI): domain Bacteria; kingdom Bacillati; phylum Actinomycetota; class Actinomycetes; order Micrococcales; family Micrococcaceae; genus Arthrobacter; species Arthrobacter sp. NPDC058127. The sequence goes on from NZ_JBHVTT010000013.1 coordinate 6,058, forward strand.
CCGAACGGGTCACCTCTGAGCCCTCGTCCGCCGAGGAACTCCAGTCGGGAGACGCCGCCGCGGCCTTCGCCGTCGGAGTCGGAGACACGGTCATTGCCGAGTACCTCGGATCGCACTCCATCGCGACCGATTTCATTGATCATTTCCGACCTCGCAACAGCGTAGTCAACTACGCATGGGAATCGCGGTGGGCCCGCGACGAGGGCGTGCTGTCGCTGGTACCCGCAGCGGTTCAGGAGGCTTTGAAGCAGAGCGACCTCACCGCCGCCGACATCGACCGGTTCATCCTTCCCGTCCCCATGAAGGGCGCGTCGGCCTCCGTCGCCAAGAAGCTCGGGATCCGGGCGGATGCTGTAGCCGGCGGTCTGGACAACGTCGTGGGCCACTCCGGAACCGCAGCCCCGCTGCTTGAGCTGGCCCACGCCCTCGAGAGCCTCCGCCCAGGGCAATGCGTAGTGGTCGCATCATTCGGCTCCGGCTGCGACGCGCTCGTCCTGCGACGGACGCAGGCTCCGCTCCGGGCGCCTCGCCGAGGCGTCTCCGGATGGCTGGCCAGAAGGACGAGCGACAATACCTATCTGAAGTTCCTGGCAGCGCGAGAGATGGTGACCCTCAGTGGCGGCATGAGGGCGGAATTCGACGAGAAGCAGTCGATGCCTGCGCTGTGGCGCAACCAAAGCGCCCTTCTATCGCTGACCGGGGCAAGGGACGAGGCCACCGGCGAGGTGGTCTTCCCGCCACCGGCCGGGAGCCGGCCGGCGGAGGACAGCTTCTCGGGCGTCTCCCTTGCCGATCATCCAGCCACGGTGACAACCCTGACCGCCGACCGGCTCGCCTACTCACTCGATCCGCCTACCTACTACGGAGTCATCGACTTCGCCGGCGGAGGCCGGATGACAGCCGAGTACTGCGATGTCGAGCCCGGCACGCTCGCAGTGGGCTCGACAGTCCGGATGATGTTCCGCATCAAGACGCTCGACAGCCGCCGAGGGTTCCGCAGCTACTTCTGGAAGGCTGCACCGGAACCGGACGTAAGCACACAAGAGGAGGAGGACGACTAATGCCCAAAGGAATCAAGGACACGGTCGCCATCGTCGGGATGGGCTGTGTCCGCTTTGGAGAACGCTGGGACATGAGCGCCGAGGACCTCATGGTGGAGGCTTTTGAGGAGAGCCTCACCGATGCCGGGATCAGCCGCGACGACATTGACGCGGCGTGGCTCTCCGTGGGATTCGACTCAATCAACGTCGGTCCCTCCGGGATCCCAGCCGCGATGGCCCTGCAACTGGACTCAATACCTGTGACGAAAGTGGAGAACTACTGCGCATCAGGAACGGACGCCTTCCGCGGGGCCGTCTACGCCGTTGCGAGCGGCGCGAGCGACATCGCTCTGGCAATCGGGGTCGAAAAACTCAAGGACACCGGATACGGCGGCCTGCCTGTGCGCTCTCGCGGCACGAACTACGACCTCTTCGGGGTCACCGGATCGGCGCCGGGAAACTTCGCACAGCTCGCAATGGCCTACGAGTCGAAGAACGGCGTGTCGCGCCGCGACCTCAAGGAAGCCATGGCTCACATATCCGTCAAGAGCCACGACAACGCCTTGAAAAACCCTAAGGCTCACCTCAGGAAGGCCATCTCAGTCGAAACCGTACTGAACGCTCCGCTCATCGCCGACCCCCTGGGGCTCTACGACTGCTGTGGCGTATCCGACGGAGCGGCGTGTGCGATCGTGACCACGCCCGAGAAGGCCAAGGAACTCGGGCTCGACAACATCGTGACGGTCAAGGCGCTGCAACTGGCGACGTCTAACGGCTGGGAGACGCGCTCCTCCGACTGGGACGGAAGCTACGTGAACACCACGAGAGTGGCGGCCAAACGCGCATACGCCGAGGCCGGCATTGTGAACCCGAGAGAGAGCCTCGATCTCATGGAGGTACACGATTGCTTCTCCATCACCGAACTCGTCACCATGGAGGACCTGGGCGTCAGTGAACAGGGCTCGGCCTACCGCGACGTTCTGGATGGCCTGTTTGACGCGGACGGACGCCTGCCCGTTCAAATCGACGGTGGACTCAAATGTTTCGGACATCCGATCGGCGCATCGGGCCTCAGGATGATCTACGAGATGTACCTCCAGCTCCTGGGCCGTGCAGGGGAAAGGCAGCGAACGGGTCGGGTACGTCTCGGCCTGACCCACAATCTCGGAGGGATGCCGAGCCAGAGTGTTGCCGCGGTATCGATCATCGGCAGACTGGGCGATTAGGGATGGGCCGCCATGACCAATGCACATTTGGGAAAGGGAACGATGATGGAGCCTAAATACTTTGAGGTCGCCGTCGACGCCGGAATCGCGACTGTCACAATGTGCCGTGAGCCGGTGAACGCCCAGAACACCGCGTTCCGCCAACGCTGCATCGAGGTGTTCGACAATCTCAGCGACCGCGACGACGTGCGTGTAATCATCCTCACGGGACAAGGCAAGGCCTTTTCGGCCGGAGCCGACCTCACTGACCGCCCTGACCTGGAGACGCCGGGCGCGTATCGCCGGCACAACCGGACGATCAGAGACTGCTTCGACGCGATCCTCACGTGTCCGAAACCGGTCATTGCGGCAATCAATGGTCCCGCGATCGCAGCCGGATTCGTTTTGGCCTCGGTGTGCGACATCATGATCTGCTCAGAATCCTCCTGGATCTCGATGCCCGAGGTCGCCGTCGGGCTGGCCGGCGGAGTCCGTCACGTCCTGCGGCATTTCAGCCAGTCGGATGCCCGTCTCGCAATGTTCACGGGCCGCCGCATCAGCGGACCGGAACTGTTGCGGATGAACGTGGCGTCGGCCTGTGTACCCGATGCCGAACTTCTGCCTGCAGCGACTTCGCTAGCCGCCGAAATCGCAAAGAATGCGCCGCTCGCGGTCGCTGCAGCGAAGCGGTCATTCGCCGTCTCCGAAGAAATGTCAGTACACACAGGCTACAGCTTCGAGCAGAGCCAGACCGCCAATCTCGCCCGGTCCGAGGACTGCGCGGAGGCGGTCGCCGCATTCGCCCAGAAACGCAGCCCGGAATTTCACGGTCGATGACCAGAGCAGGCACACACTAATCCCCCGCATGAAAGGACCACGATGAAGATCGTCGTATTGGCGAAGCAGGTTCCGGACACCAACTCCGACCGAAAACTCAATCTCACGACGGGACTGGCGGAGCGGGATGCTTCAGATCCGATCCCCGACGAGATCAACGAACGCGCCCTGGAATCAGCGCTGAAGTACAGGGACGCTGGCAGCGATGTCGAGGTCGTGGTGCTCACCATGGGGTACGACGTCACCAAGTCCGTGCGGAAGCTGCTGTCCATGGGGGCCGACTCTGCCGTTGTCGTCGAGGACGGCTCCCTGGCCGGAGCGGACATGGTCCAGACCGCGAAGGTCCTGGCGGCAGCACTCCGGAGGACCGGATTCGACGTTGTGCTCGCCGGGAACGAGACCACGGACGGACGGGGCGGCGTCGTCCCCGCGATGGTCTCCGAGCTTCTGGGACTCCCGCTGCTGCCTTCCCTGGACGAGATCCAGATCACCGCCGGCTCCGTGTCGGGTGAAGTCCAGGTGGACGGGGGTTCCCTGTCGCTGAGGTCTTCTCTGCCGGTCGTCGTGTCGGTGACTGAGCGGTCGGCCGAGGCCCGCTTCCCCAACTTCAAGGGCATCATGCAGGCGAAGAAGAAGCCGGTGACCACGCTGTCACTCGCGGACCTCGGCATCGAGGCGGGTCCCGAGAGGCTCGGCGCCCGATCCGTCATGGTCTCCGCCGTTGAGCGGCCCGCCAAGCAGGCCGGCCCGAAAATCATCGACGATGGCACCGCTGCGGACCAGCTGGCCGATTTCCTCGCGTCGAACCGGCTCCTCTGAGCCCGTCCCGTAGCCCACCAGACTCTTCCGGATCGTAAAGGAACACCAATATGGCCAACGTCTTGGCACTGATCGAAACCACCGTCGACGGCGCGCTGAAACCGACGGCGGCCAGCCTCCTGGGCGCAGCCTCCCTCGTCGGAACCCCTGTCGCTGTCGTCGTCACGCCCCCTGGCGACGGCGGGCAACTCGTCCCCGAGCTCGGAGCCCTCGGGGCAGAGCACGTCTATCTCGCCGAGTCGGACCGAGCCGACGCGGAGCTGGGCTCCGCGCAGGTTGGGGCTCTTGCGGACGCACTGGCGGTCTACGCTCCCGTGGCAGTGCTCCTGTCCAACACAAACGACTCGAAGTCGGTCGCGGGGCGCCTCGCGATCGTCGCCGACGGCTCCGTTGCAGCAGACGCCGTGGGGCTGCGCGTTGACAGCGGCGAGGTGATCGCCCAGCATTCCATCTTCGGCGGCGACTACACGACCGAGTCCACCGTCGAGAACGGCCTCATGATCGTCACCGTCCGCCCGGGCGCTGTCGAGCAGCGTGCCGCGGCCGTCGCGGCACCGCAAGTAGCGATGGCCCCGGTGGCCACAGCAGTCGCTCCCGGCGCCACGATCACCGCGGCGACACCATCAGCGTCCGCGACGAACCGGCCGGTACTCCGCGGCGCACGGACAGTGGTGTCCGGCGGCCGGGGTCTCGGGTCCCAGGAGCAGTTCGCCCTGGTCGAGGAACTCGCCGACGTCCTCGGCGCAGCAGTCGGGGCCTCGAGGGCGGCGGTCGACGCCGGGTACGTACCGCAATCCCATCAGGTGGGCCAGACCGGCGTGTCAGTTTCTCCGCAGCTGTACGTGGCCCTCGGGATCTCCGGAGCCATCCAGCACCGCGCCGGGATGCAGACCTCCAAGATGATCGTCGCCATCAACAAGGACGAGGAAGCGCCGATCTTCGACGTGGCGGACTTCGGCATCGTCGGCGACCTGTTCACCGTCGTGCCCCAGCTCATCGAGGCCATCGGCGCCCGCAGGGCCGGGAACTGACCGGCGGCGACGGAGGAGGAGTGAAGCCATGCTGACGCCCGAGCATCCGGATCAGACGCCGGACGCCGCACCCGCGGCAACCCCGGTGAGGAAACGCATGGGAGCACCGGCCCCGGAACAGGCAGCAGCACCGCCGCCGCCCGCGGCAGCGTCACGCCCGACGCCCCCCGTCGCGAAGCCGGCGGCCCCGAATCGTCCGGCATGGCTCAAGCCCGTGCTGATCGCGGCGGGCGCTGTCGTGGCAGCACTTCTGGTGGTCCTGGTTGCGCGGTGGCTGCGGACCGTGCCCGCCGTCGAGGCCTTCATCGGCCAGTATCCAGGGCACGCTGCCCTGCCGGAGTCCGCGCCAACGGGCATCCCGGGGTGGTTGGGGTGGCAGCACTTCCTGAACATGTTCTTCATGGTGCTGATCATCCGGACCGGGCTCCAGGTGCGCCGGACCCAGCGTCCGGCAGCCTACTGGACCCGGAAGAACACGGGACTCCTGAAAACCAGGCGCCCGCCCAAGAAGATCAGCCTCGACCTCTGGCTGCACCTGACGCTCGATTTCCTCTGGGCGCTGAACGGGATCGTCTTCATGGTCCTGCTGTTCGCGACAGGGCAGTGGATGCGAATCACGCCGACCAGCTGGGACGCCGTCCCGAACAGCGTCTCAGCACTGCTGCAATACGCGTCACTGGACTGGCCCACGGAGAACGGCTGGGCCAACTACAACAGCCTCCAGGTCCTGGCCTACTTCGCCACTGTGTTCATCGCGGCGCCGCTATCCCTGATCACCGGGCTACGCATGTCCAACGTGTGGCCCGCTGACGCGAAGCGGCTGAACAGGCTCTACCCGGTGGAGCTCGCGCGTGCGGTCCACTTCCCCGTGATGGGCTACTTCGTCGCCTTCATCGCAGTCCATGTGTTCCTCGTGTTCTTCACCGGAGTACTTGCAAACCTCAACCACATGTATGCCTCCAACGACGGCGCGTCGTGGGCGGGCTTCTGGGTCTTCGCTGCCTCCCTCGCCGTCGTGGCCGCGGCCTGGCTGCTCGCGCGGCCCCTTTTCCTGCGGCCTCTCGCCGCGCTGACAGGCTCAGTAACCAAGTAGAACCGGCACCTTCTGGCCGGGATACGGAAACTCAAGAAGTGTGAAGGAGACACAGATGGTGCGCGACTGGAAGAACATGAACGCCCTGGTTACCGGAGGTGGATCGGGCATTGGCCTGGACGTCACAAGAAAGCTGCTGGGCGAAGGTGCCCACGTCACGATCGTCGGTCGCAGTGACGAACGCCTGGTCAATGCGCGCCGACAACTCGGCAACGAGGACCTCCCGGTAGACCGGCTCCACACCGTGGCTGCCGACATCAGCGTTGAGGACGAGATTGCTGCGGCGGTCGCCGCGGCAACCTCAGTCACCGGCCAACTCAACAGTGTGGTCGCCTGTGCCGGCGAGCCACGCGGACAGATGGCGCCGGTAACGCATCTGGACCTCGACCAATGGAACAGCATCTTCAACAACAACGTGGTCGGCACGATGCTGACCCTCAAGCATGGCGCCCGCGAACTCGTGCGTAGCGGCGGCGGCTCCATCGTCGCCATCTCCTCGATCAGCGGCATCATGACAGCCCGCTTCGCCAGTCCCATCTCCGCCGCCAAAGCAGCGCTCGAACAGTTGGTCCGGATCGCAGCGCACGAGCTGGGCCCCAGCAACGTCACCGTCAACGCGATACGGCCTGGTCTCGTGGAGGTGGAACGACAGGGCCCCATGCCAGAAGGCATGAAGCAGGACTGGCTCGAACTCATCCCGATGGGTCGCTTGGGCAGGCCGCGCGACCTCGCTGGAATCGCCGCATTCCTTGTCGGCCCGGAGGCGGGCTGGCTGACGGGCCAGGTCTTCAGCGTCGACGGCGGCCAGACTCTGGTCCGCGCCTTCGACGCTTCCCCATGGGTGGAGCCGATGTTCGGCAAGGACGCGATGCGCGGAGTCGTCTAACCGACGACTCGAACGCTATGCCCGAGTCTTGCGGCTGGATCGTCTGCGCCGCACCGACGGTACCCTGACACGAGCCACCGGGGCACCCGCGGCTGTAGCGGCCGTGGCCGGTGTGCCGGCCGCGTCAGCGCGGCTGCAGACCCAGCTTCAGTCCCGCCAGGCCACGCGGCCGGGCAGCGAGTTTACCGGCAATGTCCGCCAGGGCGGCGGCTGCCGGCGTCCCGGGTTCCCCAAGCACGATCGGCGAGCCGGCATCGCCCCCCTCCCGCAACAAGATGTCCAGCGGAATAGCGCCCAGCAGCGGAACATCGGCGCCGATGGTGGCGCTGAGCCTGCCGGCGAGGACCTCCCCGCCGCCGCTTCCGAACAGTTCCATCCGCCCGCCGTCGGGCATTTCCAAATACGACATGTTCTCGATCACGCCGGCCACTTTTTGTCCCGTTCGGGTGGCAATGGCACCGGCGCGTTCCGCGACGTCGGCGGCAGCGGCGTGCGGTGTGGTGACCACCAGGATCTCCGCGTTGGGCAGGAGCTGGGCCACCGAGATGGCGATGTCGCCGGTGCCCGGCGGCAGGTCCAGGAAGAGGACATCGAGGTCACCGAAGTACACGTCGGTGAGGAACTGCTCCAGGGCGCGGTGGAGCATCGGTCCGCGCCAGGCCACAGGCTGGTTGCCGGTGACGAACATACCGATGGAGATGACTTTGACGCCGTATGCGACCGGGGGCAGGATCATCTCGTCCACCCGTGTGGGCGCCTGTGTGATGCCCATCAGCGCCGGCACGGAGAACCCGTAGATATCCGCGTCCACGATGCCTACCCGCAGGCCCTGCACTGCCAGCGAACATCCCAGGTTCACCGTGACGGAGGACTTGCCCACGCCGCCTTTTCCGCTGGCCACGGCGAAAACCTTGGTCAGGGACCCCGGTTCGCTGAACGGGATGCCGCGCCGGCCGCCGGGGCCCCGGAGCTGCTCCTTGAGGGCATCCCGCTGGGCCTGACTCATGACCCTCAATTCAACTTCGACGGCGGTCACACCGGCAACACCGGACAAGGCCTTTTCGGAATCCGCCATGATGGTCTCGCGCAGGGGGCAGCCGGCGATGGTGAGCAGCACCGCGAGACGGACGCGGCCGTCGTCGGAAATCTCCACGGAGTCCACCATGCCCAGCTCGATGATGGGGCGACGCAGCTCAGGATCGATCACGGTGGCCAGTGCGGCGTGGACTGCCTGTTCCAGGGTGGCACTCATTCAGACAGGACCCGGCCCTTTCGGGGTTAAGTGGCTGCTCGATGGCGGCCGGTTCATTCTTCCTTGGCGAAGGGATGGTTTGACCACAGCACCGCCCATGGGCAACCATGGGCGGTGCTGTCGTTCCCCGCTAGTTCTTTTTCGCCGCTGCGGTGAAGACGAGGCCTCCCCCGAACGCAACGGCTTGTGCGGTTGTCAGCGCGGGATCACATCGACTGCCGCAATTCGGTGGCGCAGCGGTGCCGTGATGATTTCGAGAAGGACGGTCTCGCCGGCCTCCACGTCACCGATCGCCTTACGCAGCATCGGGCCAACGTCGCTCGGGTCGGTGATCCGGTACGACTGCGCGCCCAGAGCCGCCCCGATCTCCGCGTAGCTCCCGGAGAGCTCCTTGTGGCCGAAGCGCTCTTGTGCGATCCGCTGGTGGTCGCCGTAGCCAGTCATCTCGGAGTTATTGACGAGAACCACGAGCACGGGGATCTTGTTGCGGACGGCGGTCTCGAGCTCCATCGCGCACTGGCCGAACGCGGCGTCACCGAGGAAGCACACGGAGACCTTGTCGGGGGCTGCCATGGCTGCGCCGAGAGCGAGGCCGAGCGAGGAACCAAGAGGAGTGGAGTTCCCCCAACCAAGGTATCCTCGCGGCTTGGTCGCGCGGTAGTGAGGCGCAAGGTGGTCACGCGGGTAACCGGAGTCATGGGTGACGACGGCCTTGTCCGGGTCGAGTGCCTCGATGAGCTCAGACACGACACGGAGCGGACTAATCGGAACCTCGTCGGAGACGAAGAGCGGTGCCCACTCTTGCTTGACGTCCTCGTTGAGCTTCTCGATCTCGGCCTTGGCGTCGCGACGTGCACTCGTTGCCTTCGACGACTTGCGTCGCTCACGGAGCGCGTCGGTGAGCTGGCCGAGGACGAGCTTCGCGTCTCCGACGAGAGCGCTCGAGATCGGGTACTGCAGCGAGAGGTCGTCCGGATCGTTCGTCGACTGGATGATGGTGCGGCCTGCCGGGAGGTGGAAGGAGCCCAGGGTATTGAGCAGACTCGCACCGATGCTGAGGAAGACGTCGGCGTCGGGCACAAAGTGCTTGATTCCGGGGCTGACCGCTGTGCCGCCGGAGCCGATCGAGAGCGGATGGTCTTCCGGGAAAGCGCTCTTGGCGACGTAGGTCGTGGCCACGGGCGCACCGAGGAGCTCGGCGAACTCGACGAGCTCCTCGGTTGCCGAAGCCCACAGGACGCCATGGCCGGCCCGGATGAGGGGACGCTCCGCCGCAAGCAGCAGGTCGATCGCTTTTTCGATGTCCTTGGGGTCGGCGGCGCTGCGGTAACGGATCGGGGGCTCGTAGTTCAACACCTGCTCGACAGTCTCGTCTGCGACGTCGAGCGGCAGTTCAAGGACGACCGGCCCTGGACGCCCCGAACGCATGAGCTGGAACGCACGGCGCAAATGATCTTGAATCGTCCGTGGGTCGTCGAGCCGGGCTGCGTACTTCGTGATGGGCTTGAAGGCCTCGATAGTGTCGAAGCTCGTCCGCAGCCCTCGGGCTGACCGAGCGTCGCCCTGAGGCAGGAAGAGCAGGGGGACAGAGTCAGAGTATGCCTGGGCGATGCTGCCAAAGGCGTGCTCCGAACCGGGGCCTTGCTGGACCATGGCGACGCCGATCTTCTCGCCGTTCGACGTACGGCTGTAGGCGTCGGCCATGTTGATCACACCGCGCTCATGCCGTCCTACGATCGGCCGGATGCCGACTTCGGCGGCGGCGTCGATCATCTTGTTTGCCGGAATGCAGAATACGTACTCGACGCCTTCGCGTCGGAGCACCTCCGCGACGGCCAGACTCGCTCGCATCAGATCAGGTTCCCTTCGTATCTTGATATACCTCGGCCGTTCGTCTGCGCTCATCGCAAAGTTTCTCGGCCGTGGAAATTACTTTATCCATTTTTGCATACATTACAGTTCGGTGTTCCCCACAGACACCATCTGCAGACCAAATCGTTACCCGGCCCGCATCTCGATCCCCTCCGCGCGGCCTTCGTTCGCGGTGCCGAGGTAGAGGTCCATGACCTCGCCGCGGGCCTGGCTCGCCAGACCGCTCCAGAGCAGGCGGCCGCGCCGAAGGAAGTGACAATGATCAGCCAGCTCAAGGGCTTTGTGGACGAACTGCTCGATGACGATGAGCGACACGCCCATGTCGATCGCACGGCCTAGCCCGGCAAATACCTCATCGACGATCTTCGGGGCGAGACCAAGAGACACTTCGTCGGCGATGAGTAGCTTGGGCGGGTCGGCAAGGACGCGCGCCAGAGCGAGCATCTGTTGCTCACCACCTGAGAGTGTCCCGGCGAGCTGATTGCGGCGGTCGCCCAGCACCGGGAACATCTGGATGGCCCCGCTGATCGCAGCCGTCCGCCTCCTCTTGTCCACATGCTGAACCGCAATGTCGAGGTTCTCCTTGACGGTGAGTGCAGGGAAGACGCCACGCCCCTCCGGCAGGTAGGCGAGCCCGAGCCGGCGGATCTCGTGGGCCGGACGGCCGACAAGATCCTCCCCTTCGAACTCAATCCGCCCCGAGTCGACGGGAATCAGCCCGGAGAGGGCTCGAGCCAGGGTACTCTTGCCGGCACCGTTCGCACCGAGGAGCGCAGTCACGGAACCCTGCTGGACGCTGAAGGTGACCTCCTCGAGGGCCTGCGCCGAGCCATAGCGAACCGTGAGGCCCTCGACGTGGAGCTGCACCGGCGCCTCATGCGCCGCCAGCTTCTCCTCACGGGGGTTCACCGTGCGTGTTGTGTGCTCCAGAGCATCCTGCTCCTCGCCAAGATATGCCGCCCGTACGGCGTCGTTGCGACGTATCTCGCCTGGCGTTCCCTCTGCGATGATCTTGCCAAAGTCCAGCACATAAACCCGACTGGACAGTTCGAAGACGATGTCCACATCGTGCTCGACCAAGAGCATCGCTACCGCTTGGGAGGCAACGACGCGCGCGAGCGCGTCGGTCAGCCGGCGTGACTCGGTCGCATTGAGGCCGGAGAAAGGCTCATCGAGCAGGACGACCTTGGGGCCGGTCGCCAACGCACGACCGATCTCCACGAGCCGGCAGACTCCGAGAGGGAGTCCCCCGACTGGTCGATCGGCAAGCTCCGCCAGACCGAGCAGCTCGATCAGCTCGCCAACCACAGCGTCTTCAGCCGGATCAGGGCGCAGGTGGGCGCCGGTCAGGGGATCAGTCCAGACGCGCAAAGGGCTGACATCGAGCCGACGAGCCAGCCTGAGATGGTCGCGAACCGTCAGCGCCCCGAACACCTCCGGCTGCTGGAAGGTTCGGCCGAGCCCGCGCCTGACCCGGGCTGCGGGCGGGAGGGAGGTTGCGAGCTCCCCATCGAGCCTAACCTGACCCGACTGGTGACGGACATAGCCCGACAGGACGCCGAGAAGTGTCGACTTGCCAGCACCATTCGGTCCGATCAACCCGACCACGGTGCCCGCCTGAACCTTGAGGTCGACTCCTCGCAGGGCGTGGATGCCGCCGAAGCGGACGGTGACGGCGTCGGCAGAGAGCACGGTTGGTGCGTCGCGGATGATTTTAGTCGTTGAAGACATCAGACTCCTCCTCGGACAGAGACGGCGGGCTTGGACCGGTTCCCGAGCGCCAGGATGCGGCGGCCGAAGCCCTGGAGTTGCCGCCCGTTCAGGCTGATGACACCGCCGGGGTTGCGGGCGAGCAAAATGGCTCCGAGGCCGAACAGGACAGTCGGGACGGGCCCGAATCGGACGGGCAGGAGGCTGGAGAAGATATCGGGGAGGAAGACGAGGAACAGCCCTGAGGCCAGAGCCGCGTTGCCCGTCTTGGCGCCGTTCGTGACAAGAACAGCGAACCAGACCATCCCGACGATCGCATCGTACGAGCTCGGCAGCGCAACCCCGTTGAAGATCGCGAGCAGCCCGCCGCCGAGGCCGGCGATCGCCGCCGCGAGAGCGGTGGCTGCCACCTTCATCCGCTGCACGCTGATGCCCGTGGCCCGGGCACCGCTCTCGGAGTCCCGGATCGCGCTGAACGCCATCCCCGACGTCGAGGAACGGATCGCGGTGATAAGCAGGCTCACGACGACGAAGACGGCGAGCATGAAGTACGCCATCGTGCCGTTGTCTGGAAGGAAGCCGGGGAGCGGTACATCGACTCCGCTCCCGCCCTGGGTGAAGCGGTCCATCTGGAACACGACGGCCGAGAGCATGAGCCCAAAGGTGAGCGTGACGAGGGCAACGTACAAGTTGCCCATCCGCACAGTAAGGGCTCCAACGATGAGTCCACCGATCCCGGCGATGAAGGCGCCAAGCGCAACCCCGACAAGGGCAGGCAGGCCCCAGTCCGTCGCGACCTGTCCGGTAGTGATCGCTCCGACCCCGGCGAAAGTGATCTGGCAGAGGGAGATCAAGCCGCCCTGTCCGGTCAACAGTGTGTAGGAGAGGAAGATGATGCCCATCGCGCAGGCCTGGCCGACGAGCCCGACCCGATATCCCGAGAGCAGCAGGGGAAGGACCAGCGCTACGACGACGAAGAGGTTACGCGGTATGAGAGAGACACCGAAGCGCAGGACCCGCCCGAACCGGCCCTCTTGCGTGCGGCGACCCACTGAGACTTCATGCGCAGCCGACGGGGTGCTGTCGGCCCTGATCGCTGCATCGAGCTTCCCGCCGCGGCCCGCATCCCCGACCCGTCCGCGGAGCGAATAGTAGAGGAGGAAGACGACGACCATGATGAACGGGACACTCGCGATGACGTTCGCGGACCAGCCCTGCGAGGTCGGCAGGAGCCACTGGAGCAATGAACCGACAACGCCCATGAGCAGGCCAACGGCGACAGCCAGGGGAAGACTCCTCAGCCGCGCCGCGACCACAGCGGCGAAGGCGGAGGCCGTAAGCAGCGTGTAGTTCTCCACCGAGCCGACGTTGAGGATCGGCGCAGCAAGGACGCCGGCGAGTCCTGCCAGCGTGGTGCCGACAGCCCACACCCCGTAAGAAATCCGTGAGGGGCTGATTCCGGACAGGGACGTCATCGCCTCGGAGTCAACCGTTGCTCTGACGAGCAGCCCGACAGTCGTCCGGCGGAGGACGTACGTACCCAGACCGAGGACGAGCAGCACGCAGCCGTAGGTGAGGAGCTGGTCGAGGGTGACGACAACCTCACCTAGGTGATACACGGGCACCGGGGGCGGCGCGAGGCCAGGTGACGTCAGAATCGCCTGGTTTCCATAGAGCAACTCGGCGGCGGCGGGCAGGGTGACAGCGATCCCGATGGTCGCTACAACCTTCGTCAGCTGGGACGCCTGAGTGAGAAAACGGAAGAGTGCGAACTGCAGAAACATCCCAAGGACCGGGGCGAGAACAAGGATCGCCATCACCGCAGCAAGGATGGGATTCCAGCCCAGGGTCACGTAGAGGTAGTAGTAAGTCCTCGCGACAAAGAAGGCGAGCGCGCCGAAGGCGAAGTTGAGAACCCCTGCCGATTCATAGGTCACGACGATACTCGCGGCCGAAATGGCGTAGATGCCGCCTAGGACAAGGCCGGCCAGTATGAAGCCAAGCATGGTTACGATTCCGTTCTCGGTGGGTTCGGGAGGGCTCCGGAGCGTGGGCGGACCGTGACCGGCAAGGACGCCAAGCCGTTGAGCTGAACATGTGGGTACGGTTTGGCTGGGCCGCTGCGCTCGATGGCGTCGAAGCGCTGGATGAACTCGGCAAACAACAGCTGGGCCTCAATACGGGCCAACCCGGAGCCGAGGCAGAAGTGCGATCCGAAACCGAAGGTTGCGTGACTCGCCGTCCAGGTCCTCCGAGGGTCGAACTCGTCGGGGCGATCGAACGCCTCGGGATCTCGGTTCGCTGACGGATAGAGCATGTAGACGCGATCACCCGGCACCAGATCGACTCCGCCCACGGTGACGTTGTCGCGGACGGTCCGGACAAACCCGCGGGCGGGTGGGTCCATCCTCAGGCACTCCTCGATGACCGCGTGGAGCAGGTCGGGCTCGGCACGGCATTGGGCGATGAGTTCGGGGTTGTCTGCGAACCGCGCCGCGAGGCTGGTGAACATGAGCCGGGTCGTCCCGCCGTTGGACATAAGCGTCGAGATGTGCGCGAGAACGACGGCGTCGGAGACCGAATTTCCATCGAGATGTGCAGTGAGGAAGGTCGACATCAGGTCATTGCCGGGCGCGGTGCGCTTCACTTCGATCTGGTCTGCGAGGAACCGCTTCATTTCGTCGAACCGCTGGCCCGGCTCCTCCAAGTCGGAGGTGTCCTCCACCCGGGTGAGGTCCTCAAGGGCGTCCACCCAGGTCTGCATCTTAGGGATGTCGATGTCGGTCTCGGCGACGCCCAGGAGAGCGGACGCGACGAGCAGCGGGAGGCGCTGCGCGACCACGGTGACGAAGTCGAATGGCTCGTCGAGCGGCACGTCATCGAGGACTTCGCGGCATAGCCGCTCCAGAGTCGTTTGGAAGGTGGAGAGGTAGCGGGGAGCGAGGACCGGGGTCATGATCTTGCGCACGGCACCATGCCGAGGGGCGTCCTTCGTGATGACGAGCTCGCCTTCGGGGTCGTTGAACCGTTCGAAGGCCTCCACCGAGCCGCTGCGGGCCAACCGGACCTGATTGAGGGTGAGGCCCCCGGTGTTGGAGAAGATCTCGGGATGTGTCGAAACATAGCGAATATCGGACATCCGCGAGATGAGGTGAATATCGAGCGGCTCGTACCGGAAGCACGGGGCAACGTCACGAAGCCGGGAATAGACCGCATACTGGTCTTCGTCGTAGAAGGCAGGATCCTCGACCCGGACGAGCTCGGCGAGGTCGGCGCTCAACGGGTCTGCGGGTGTGACGGTGCTCATGAGAGAGACCCCCCGCCGTCCATGGCATAAGTACTTCCGGTGACCCACTGCGCAGCTTCTGAGACGAGGAAGAGAATGAGCGCAGAGACCTGTTCCGGTTCAAGTGCGAACAAGCCCATCGCATTGTGGCTGCGTGCAGACTCTTCGAAGTCCTCGCGGGTCGGATTCTCCAGATCTGGCCGGAATAGTCGATACATGGGTTCATTGAGGATCATTGGGGTCTGCACTCCGCTCGGATGGATCGTGTTGACACGGATCTTCTGGGGCGCGAGCTCTTTGGCGAGCACCTTCATCAAGCCGACTAGTCCGTACTTCGACGCCGTGTAGTGGGCGATGTTCTCGGACGTCATCGTGGTGGCTGCCGAGCTAGTCAAGATCACCGAACCTCCCCGGCCGCCCTCGACGATGTGGGGGATCGTTGCCCGACAGGTCTTCCAGGCTCCGGTCAGGTTGATGTCGATGGTGTCCTGCCAGACTTGCTCGTCCATGGTCAGGGTCGGCGACGGGGTACTGATCGCGGCGTTGGCGAGAACGATGTCGAGCCGGCCGAGTTCAGCAACGGCCGCATCAACTGCGGCCTTGAGACCCTCCGCGTCCCGAACGTCGACGACGGCCGGGATGACTCGCCCGCCGATCGCCTCAATCTCGGCGACTGTCTGGGCGAGATCGTCCTGCGTGGCGAGCGGGTAGGGGGCCGTGGACACCTGTGCGCAGGAGTCGATGGCAATGATTGCTGCGCCCTCTCGGGCGAGCGCGAGGGCGTGGCTACGTCCCTGCCCCCGGGCTGCCCCGGTGATGCAGGCAACCTTGCCGGCAAGCGTACTCATCGTTGAGTCCTCTCGTTCTGGTGTCAGACTAGGAGTTCTTCGTGCCGGGGATCGGCTCGATCTTGATCGGCTTGTCACCGGTGACCGACACGAAGTCATTGCCCTGGACCTTCACCATCCACGTGCAATTACCGGGGAACTGCTGTGCGGTCGTCCCGAACTTGGAGTAGTCGACCGGGCAGGTGAGGCCGTCGTGGTTGTCGTCAGTCACCGTGCGCAATGCCTGGACGAAGGACTCCCGGGTCACGTCCTTGCCGGCTTTCTTGATCCCGGCGATCGCGGTGTCGGCGGTGAACCAACCCCATTGGAAGCCCGCCGCCGGATGTGGCGAGTCCCAGCCCGCGTACTTCTTGAGTGCGTCCTTCATCTTCTGCACGCCCGGAGTGTTCTGTGACCACGGCATCGTCCCGGAGGTGGCGGTCAGGCCCTGTGCGGCCGCAAGCGACGAGGGGTCCTTGAGCAGTTCCTGGCCGTAGGCGCCCTGAACGAACGTGCTCTTGAGGGCGACGCCGGCGCTCTTCACTGCTGTGTAGAGCGCGATCGCGTCAGCGACCTGGATCTGGGCGGCGAGGATGTCGCAGCTTGACTGCTTGATGGACAGGGCAAGTGCCGAGAAATCGGCGGCCCCACGAGGCATGGCGAAGTTCGTGTATTTCACCGGGATGCCCGCCGCCGCGACTGAGCCCGCCATCGCCTTTCCGTTCGCCGAAGGTGAAGGTGCGTCGTAGCTGATCCCGCAGTAGCTCGTTCCGCCCTGCTGCTTGAAGTACTCCGGCAGGCCCGTGTAGCTCTTGAAGTCGTTGTCCGAGCTTCCGAAGGTAGCGAAAATTGTCTTGTTCGCGGAAGACCCGCACTCGGGCCCATCGATGCAGTCACCTACGACCGGAATGTTCTGCTGGACCGCGTACCGGTACGAGCCCCAGAAGTAGACGCCTGCCGCGAGAACGACCGTAGCGTTGTCCTGTTCAGCGAGGCGTTTGAGCGCGTTGGTCGAGGTGTCGACGCTGGTTCCCTCGTCCTGGGTGACGAGTTTGAGCTTCACGCCAGGTATCTCGTTGGTGTCGTTCGCGAGTTGAATGCGGGCGTTCGCGGCATCGAGCGTGTGCTGGCCAAAGGAGGCGGAAGCCGGTCCGGTCAGGGGGGTCATGATGCCAATCGTGACCGTCTTCGTTCCATCAGGGCCGGTTGCGTTCCCAGCGCCGGCTGTGTTCCCAGCGCCGCACGCGCCAAGCGTGCTGCCAATCACGATAGCCGTTACTGCCATGGTCAACATCTTTGTCGATCTCACGTTTTACCTTCCAATTTGAATGTTACAAGCCTCCGCCGAGGGCGAACACGCTGGGTATCCAGGCCTTCTTCGCCGTCGGCGACCGACCCCATGTCCTGAGGCATCGCGCCCCCCCACGTCTGCGACCCGGTCGCCACAGGCGACTCCGAGTCATCGGAGGAGCCCTGGGTCCTCAGATGAGGCAGATCACATTGTGTTTCATCAATGTACACATATTTGCGTACACTGGGAAGATGACAATGAAAATTCGGGTCGACCCCGATATCTGCGAGGGCCATGGCCTCTGTGCGATCGACGCCCCCGGCGCCTTTAAGCTCGGCGACGGCGGGATCGCCACCGCGATCGATACACCTGTCCCAAGCGAACTCGAGATCTCTGCCAGAGCTGCAGCAAAGGGTTGCCCGGCTGCTGCGATCATGCTTTTCGAGTAACCGCGGTCGGACCGGGCGCATGCCCGGGACGCTCCGAGGTCACATCGCCGGGCCGTGCTTGACCTGAGTCGCCCCGAAGCCGCCGGCGATGTGCCTCGGCGCGATCAGGTCGAGAAGATGACCGGGACGGAATGAAAGCCGTTCCGGAGGACCTGGTGGATTCGCTCCGGCTCGCCGGAAATCTCCAGAGTCGAAAAGCGGCGCAACAACGCGGCCAAGAGCGACCGGGCCTGGGTTCGCGCCAAGTGCGAAGCAACACACGCATGGACTCCAAAGCCGAACGAGAGATGCTTCTTCGCCTCAGGCCGTTCGACGTCGAACGTCCACGGATCAGGAAAGACCTCGGGGTCACGGTTCGCCGCATCAAAGAGGAGATAGACGCGCTGGCCTGCCTGGATTGGCACACCCCGGATTTCCGTGTCCTCAAGGGCCGTGCGAAGGAATCCCCGGGCCGGAGTGACCCAGCGCAACGACTCCTCGACGGCCCCGTCAACGAGGTCCGGGGCGGCCCGAAGGCTCGCCCACGCATCGGGTCGCTCGGCGAGCGCGTGGATCATGCCGGACAGCAGTCCTCGGGTGACATCGCTACCCCCGGCGATGAGTGTCTTGCAGTAGGTGAGCAGGGTTTCGTCAGGGACCGGGGAACCGTCGAGTTGAGCCGTAAGGAGTCCGGAGATGAAGTCCTCGCCGGGTGAGGAGCGTCGTTCCTCGATCTGTTCGCGGATGAAGTCGTCCATCGTCGCAAAGACACCGACAAGACCTTGGATGGCCTCAGCGCCGCGTACAAGCTTGACTTGTTCGAGCGCGTCGCTCCAGACTCGGACGCGGTCATCCTGCCCGGGCGGCAACCCCAGAAAGTACTCGATCGTGCGCACCGGCAGCACCGCGGCGAGTCGGCCGACTGCATCGACCGGCTCGCCGACGGGCAGGTCGGGGACGAGGCGCTCGGCCTCCGTGGCGACATACGCCTCCACGTTCTTTGTCCGCCCCGGAGCGAAGCTGCGCGAGATGACTGCGCGCAGCTCGCGGTGACGCGGCGGATCCGCGAAGACGAGCTGCTCGCCAGCGCCGTAGAAGCCCGAATAGGCATCCTTCTCCGGTTCGGTCAGCCGCAGCTGGGAGAGGTTGAGCCCGTGACCTGAGCTGAACACCTCCGGCGTACGCGCAGCGAACCGAACGTCCTCATGCCGGCTGAGCACGAAGACGTCCAGGGGCTTGTAGTGGAATACGGGCGCCTCCTGCTGGAGGCGCCCGTAGAGGCGTTCACGACCCTCCCCATACATCTCGGGGTTCTCAATCTGCACGTTCTCTGACGTGAGCTCGGGCAGGGAGGAGTTGGTCATCGATGCGTCTCAGACAGCGTTCTTCGGCTCTCGATCCAGGATGATGACCTTCGTTTCGGTGTAGGGCATCAGGCCTTCGCGTCCACCCTCACGCCCGATGCCGGACTCCTTGAAGCCGCCGAAGGCAATCGCGTGAGAATTCCGGTGGGCATTGTGGCCGACGGTGCCGGACCGGATCTGGCGGGCGAACTCCCAGGCCCGGTCTTCGTCATCGGTGAAGACTGCGGCATTCAGGCCGTACCGGCTGTCGTTCGCGATCCGGATCTGGTCCTGTTCGTTGTCCGCCGGGATGACGCTGAGGACCGGGCCGAAGATCTCGTCGCTCGCGACGACGGAGTGGTTGTCGACGTTTCCGAGGATGGTGGGCTCGATGAAGTAGCCGCGTTCGAGTCCTTCGGGTCGACGGCCACCGGCGGCCAGGGTTGCACCCTGCTGTATGCCTTCGGCCACGAGTTGATTGACCTTGTCCAGTTGGCGCTCCATCGCGACGGGGCCCATGTCGGTGTTCGCGTCGAATTGGTTCCCGACGCGTACCTTGGCGAATTCGGCGCTCAGCGCCTCGACGAGCTCGTCGTGTCGGTGGCGGCTGACGATGACGCGGGTCAGTGCCGAGCAGACCTGGCCGGTGAGCTCGGTCGCCGATCCTGCCAACGAGGCTGCTGCGGTGGCGACGTCGTAGTCATCGAGTACGAGGGCAGCCGACTTGCCGCCGAGTTCGAGGTTGACCCGGGCCACACGCTGGGCGCAAATCTCGGCGATCTTCTTGCCGGCCACTGTGGAGCCGGTGAAGCTGATCTTGTCGATTCCCCGGTTGCGGACCAGGAGCTCGGAGACTTCGCGATCGGCAGTAACGATGTTCAGGACACCGGGCGGCAGGCCGACGCTGTGGGCGACTTCGGCGAGCAGGTACGCGCTCACCGGCGCCTCCGGCGCTGACTTCAGGACAACGGTGCAGCCGGCGATCAGGGCCGGGGCGATCTTGAAACTCGCCGCTACGATCGGAGCGTTCCATGGGATGATCGCGCCGACGACGCCGACGGGCTCCCGGAGCAGCAGGCCGAAGCCGCCGCCCGCCGGCTCGTGTCGCTCGGTCCAGTCGAAGGTGTCGGCGAATCCGGCGTAGGTCTCGTAGATGCCCGGGATCCGCGCTCCGCGGGTCACCGCGTCGACGTGGAGAATGCCCATCTCCGAGGCCCAGATTCCGGCGAGGTCGTCGGTTCGCCTGCGCAGCTCGTCGGCCATGGCGCGCATGTACCCGGCGCGTTCCTTGTGGGTCAGACGGGGCCAGGGACCGTTGTCGAAGGCCTCCCGCGCCGCTGCGACGGCACGGTTCATGTCCGACTCGCGGGCGAAGGGGACCGTTGCATAAACGTCTTCCGTGGCGGGTTGGATGACCTCGACCGAGTCGTCACTCGATGGCCTCACCCACTCTCCTCCGATGTAGAACGCGTCGAGGTGTGTCAAAGGCACGGACGTGCCGGTAACCGTGGTCATCAAGTCTCTCCTGTGATCAGGCGTCCGCCGCCGCCAAGCGGCTGCGGCGCATTTGGTTCGTGTAGCAAAATGTCGGTTGGTGAGGTTCTCGGTTCAGGCCTGTTGGGGCGTCGGCAGCCCGAAGACGACGGCCTGGGTCTCGGCGTTTCCTTCGATGCGGAGGTTCTCGCCGATCCCGGAGAAGACGACAGTGCGCGCACCGACCGTCTCGCCGTCGATCTGGGCCTTTCCGGAAATGATCCACATGAGCTGAAGCCGCTCCGGTGTCAGTTCGAGGATCCCGCCGTCGTGCCAGCGGTAGTTGGCGACATAGACCTCGTCCTCGGTGAAGGTGCCCAGGACCTTCCCCTCGACGCCCTCCCCCGCCGGGCGCCAGCCGAAGCCCTCCGGATCCATGAGGACCGGCTGACCGTAGCGGGGAGTCGGGTAGACCATGGTCTTGCCGGTGAAGGTCTCCCACACTGCGTTGCGGCCGTCCGCGCGGACCTCGTTGCCGTGCTCGTCCTTCGTGACGTAGTAACCGTCCTTGAATTCCCCGGTCTCGAGCATCTTCGCGTACGTGGCGTCATGGTCTGCCCTGTTCATCCAGTCCGGGCCCCACTGGATGAGCATGACTTCGGCCTCGTTGATGACCTGGGGACCGTAGTACGCTCCGGCAGGGAAGTATCCCGATTGCCCGTCAGATCCCTCCTGACCGTTTCCGAAGTCGGCCGTGCCGCTGACGATGTACCGGATCTGGTCGAAGGTGTGGTGGTGTCGCGGCGTTGAGAAGGGGGTGCCCTGCCCGCCCTCGTAACGGACGAGGTCGGCGGTAAAGCCGATGCCCGGGGAGACTTCGCCCTCCTTGACCAGCTTTCGGACGATCCGTCCGGGCCGGTTGGCCTTCGAAACCAGCTCGTAGGGCGTGGCCTCGGTGTCGACTATGTACATGGTTAGCTCTCCTTCGTCTGGGTGCTGGTGGTCGTTGCGGGTCGGCTCATCGGGCAGAGGGATCGAAGACGACCGGCATGTCGTGCCAGCCGGCGCGGAGCAACTGGCGGATCTCCCGCGGCTCCCCCGCCAGTTCCACCCGCTCGAATCTGTCGAGCAGTGCCGAGAGCAGGATTCGCGCCTCAAGACGGGCGAGGTTGCCGGCGATGCACTGGTGAATCCCGTAGCCGAATGCCATATGCGGGATCGGAAGCGGCCGGGTGATGTCGTAGGTCCACGGGTCGGGGATCACTTCGGCATCCCGGTTGCCCGCGTCGAAGAGCAGGTAGACGCGCTGGCCCTCCTTGATCTCCACGTCCCGGATCTGCGTGTCCTGGACGGCTGTCCGCATGAAGCCGCGCGCCGGGGTCGTCCACCGCAGGGACTCCTCGACCGCAGCCTCAACGAGGGACCGATCGGCGCGCAGCAGCTCCCACTGGGCGGGGTGCTGGATGAGGGCGTGCAGCATGCCTGAAAGGAGCGACCGCGTCGTGTCGCTGCCCGCAGCTAGGAAGGTTCCGCAGTAAATGAGCAGGTTTGCCTCCGACAGGGGCGCCCCGTCCAGTTCAGCCTCAAGCAACGAAGAGATGAGGTCCTCGCCGGGATGCTCCCGCTTGTAGGCGATCTGCTCCCGGAAGTAGTCGTTCATCGTCCCGAGCTCGGCAACTGCAGCACGCAGGTTATCGGGTCCGTGCACAAGCTTGAGCGACTCGAGCGCGTTGCTCCACCGCAGGACCTGGGGCTCGTTGCCTTCCGGCAAGCCGATGAAGTCCTGGGCAACTTGTATGGGAAGGACGGCGGCAACGGCGGAGAGAAAATCCACCGGCTCGCCGGGCTCGATGCTGTCGAGGAGCCGGGCGGTATGCTCCTGCATCCGAGCCGTCAGACGGGCCAGCGAACGGGGAGCGAAGCTGCGTGACGCGATGCCGCGCAACTCACGATGGCGCGGCGGGTCCGCGTACGCGAACTGCTCTCCGTCCTTGTGGTAGATCGTCGCGTAGACAGCTTTCTCGGCCGGGTCCAGCCGGAGTTCATGGAGGTGGAGTCCACGCGAAGACGAGAAGATCTCGGTTTCCCGGGCCGCATGCCGGATGTCTTCCTGCTTGGACAGGACGAAGATGTCGAGCGGTTCGTAGCGAAAGACCGGAGCTTCGGCATGCAGCCGGGGATAGACCGTCTCACGGTCCTCGATGTAGAAGTCGGGCGACTCGAGGCGGACCACGTCGCTGTTGAGTGCAGACATTTCGTCCCTCACTATCCGTTGGCGTTCGTACTGATTGGAGTGGACCGCTCAGGGCGGACCGGGCCGAGCGTCTGCCCGCCATCGACGACGAGCGTCGTGCCGGTGACATAGCTGGATTCCTCGCTGGTGAGGAAGAGAGCGGCGTCAGCGATTTCACGAGGTCGCCCGATGCGCGGCACGGCCATTCGCCCGAAGAGCGCATCGAGGTCCCGGCTGGCGAAGTCGGACCGCGAACTCATCGCGGTCTCAACCCCGCCGGGGAGAATGGCATTGACCCGGATCCCATACTCGCCAAGCTCATGGGCTGCCAGGTTCACGTAGCGGATGCTGGCCGCCTTGCTCACCGCGTACGGCATATAACCGGCTGCTCCGGTCGTTGCCGCGATCGACGACAGGACGACCACTGCCCCGCCCCCGGCATTCTTCATGGCAGGCACGCAGGCCGCCGTCCCGAGCACTGGCCCGAGGAAGTTGACCTCCCACGCATGGGCGACGGCGGTGAGGTCCGGACCCTCCACCGTGCCGGGGACCATGACGCCGGCGTTGTGCACGAGCACGTCCGGGCCGCGGCCGAAGGCCTGTACCGCGGCTGCGACCGCCCGCCGCCATCCTTCTGCGGAGCGAACGTCCAACTCGACGGGCAAGACCCGGTCCTCCCGGTCATCGAGGAACACGGCGGCAAGGTTGAGGGCGAGGTCGGTGACGACGACGTTTGCTCCCTCTTCCCAGAACCGTTGCGCGATGGCAGCGCCGATCCCCTGTGCAGCGCCCGTGACCAACGCGACTTTCCCGGCCAGCCGACCTTCACCGATTCTGCCCACATCCCACCCTTTTCTGTTACATGCAAAAATGCATACACTTGACTATATGGTTGACCCGATCAAGTCGTCAACTGGATAAGCAACTGCGTCCCCTCATCCAAAAAGAAAGGCAGACAGACATGCGCGACAACAAGGTGAAGTCACTGATCCGCTCGGGAGGCACCGCCTTCGGGGTTGCGCTGACCGTCACCGATCCGCTCGTCGCCGAAATGATCGGCGGCGCCGGCCTCGACTTCGTCATGGTCGACACCGAACATGCCCCGGTGAACAGCGAGACGCTCCAGAATCAGCTCATCGCCCTCCGGAGCGCCCCCGGCACGAATCTCGTCCGGGTCCCCGACTGCGACCCGGTAGCCATCGGCCTCGCCCTCGACCTCGGCGCCGAGGGTGTCGTCATTCCCGGGGTGGTCGACGGCGCGTCATGTGCGGCGGCGGTGGCGGCAACGCGGTATCCGCCGGCCGGCGTCCGCGGCTTCGGGCCGCGGCGCGCGGCCCGGCTCGACGGCGGACGGTCCTCCTACATCGCCCGGGCGGACGAGGAGATCCTGACCGTGGTCATGGTCGAGAGCCCAGTCGCGGTGCGGAACATCGACAAGATCCTCGCAACCCCCGGTCTGGACCTGATCATGGTCGGCCCGGCAGACCTGGCCGTGAGCATGGGCCACCTCACCCAGCTGAAGCACCCCGACGTGAACGCAGCGATCGAGACCGTAGCCTCGGCCTGCGCCCGCCACAAGGTCCCGTTCGGTATCTTCGCAGCTGCAGAACCCGATGCACGAGGGTGGACCGAGCGCGGGGCTGCCTTCGTCGTCATCGGAGCCGATCTGCAGTTCCTCGACCAGGGGCTGGTCCGAGTCTCATCGCTGGCAGCCGACCTCCGGCCGGGGGTGGAGTCGCCAGTGTCCGGTTGAGCCCCACGCACGGATGTGGCGTGCCCTCCAGGATGGGCACGCCACATCGGGCGAGGCAGGGCCGGCTGCGTCCGGCGCCCACCGTCCGATCAGAGGAGCCTCACGGCTCAGTCCGCAGCGCTAGTTCGAGCAGGCGGGCGCGATTGTGGATCTTGACCCGCCCGCGGTCGAGCGCCTCGCCATAGGCGACTTCCGCGTTGTCGATAGCGCGCCACCCGGCCCAGTCGACGACGCCGGACACGTCGGCAACGACGTCAGGTATGTGCGGCGGACGTCCAGCCCCGCCGATCCCTCCGGAGCGCCAGTCTTCGAGCAACGCCTCGACCGTCTCCATGGCGCACCGACGGTTCGTTCCGATCACTCCGTTGGGCCCTCGCTTGACCCATCCGGTGACGTAGAGGCCGCGCGCGGTATCGGAGCCGTCGAGCACCCTGCCCCGCTCATTGGGCACTGTCGCCGTACGCGGGTCAAAGGGAACCCCTTCAAGGGGATCACTGCGGAATCCGATCGACCGGAAGACGAGGCCGGCGTCAATGTCGACCACCCCCCGAGGCGACGTGCAGCGAACGCCGGCGACCTGTCCATCGCCGAGGAAGGCCTCGGGAGCGAGCCCGAAGCGGAGGTGTATCCGCCTCGACGCGTCCGGACGCCCGGACTCCCCGAGCTCCTTGAGGATCTCAATCCGCCGACGCATCTGGGGGTTGGCGTCCACTAGCGCTTCCTGTTCGGCGTCGAGCTCAAACTCTGCCGGCTCGAGGACCACGCGCGCGTCCTCCATGTGCGCCAGCTCAAGGAGCTCCTTGTTCGTGTACTTCGCGAAGGCAGGTCCTCGGCGCGCAAGGACGTGGACATCGGTCACCGGGCTCACCGCCAGGGCCTTGACGACGTACTCAGGGACATCGGTCCGGCGGAGTTCCTCCGGGGTCCGGCACAGCATCCGGGCAACATCAAGGGCCACGTTTCCAGCCCCGACGACCACCACGCCCTTGGTGGTGAAGCGCAGTGCATCCGGCCGGCCGTCCGGATGACCGGAATACCAGTCAACGAGGGCACGCGCCGGATGAATCCCCTCCAGACCCTCGCCGGGGACGCCGAGAGTCCGGTCGGACCGGGCACCGTGCGCGAGAATGACCGCGTCATAACGATGGCGGAGTTGCTCCAGAGTGATATCGGCGCCGATCCTGACGTTTCCGAAGAAACGCACTTTCGGGTCCTCGAAGATCTCATCGAACGAGGAGGTGATCGACTTGATCTTCTCGTGGTCCGGGGCGACGCCATAGCGCACGAGCCCGAACGGCGTCGGGAGGCG
This sequence comes from Arthrobacter sp. NPDC058127, assembly GCF_042884555.1. Lineage (NCBI taxonomy): Bacteria > Bacillati > Actinomycetota > Actinomycetes > Micrococcales > Micrococcaceae > Arthrobacter > Arthrobacter sp. NPDC058127. Next base: position 31,746 of record NZ_JBHVTT010000013.1, read on the forward strand.
TTCGAAGACGTCGATGCGGACATCCAACCCAGCTGTCTCGCACAACTCACCGACACAGTACGCCCCGGATGGACCTGAACCTACGACAGCGACCTCGAGACGTCCGCTCATGAGCCCGTCCCCTTTGCGGGAAGTGCTGCGACCCCGGGAACGTCCCGACCCGACTTCCCGAACTTCCGGGCCGACCGGGGCGAACCGATCTCGGCGAAGAACTCCTCGTTGTAACCGACGAACTGCTCCAGTTCGGCAGGTACCTCCGGGGAAAAGTAGATCGCCTGCACGGGACAGGCCGCCTCGCACGCACCGCAGTCAATGCACTCCATCGGCTGGATGTACATCATCCGCTCGCCCTCATAGATACAGTCGACCGGGCACTCGACAATGCAGCTGTTGTCCTTGATATCGACACAGGCTTCGGTCACGACGTATGGCATTTTTTCCTCCTTATTGGCTTCAATTTTGCATACACTTTACGCCGGAAGGACCACGGCATCAAGAGCAAAGCATTCGGTCCGGTCACCACGGCGGACCAGGCGCAGCGGGTTGATCTCGATCTCCGCAATGTCCGGACGCGAGGTGAACACCTCGGCGAGCGCGGTGACGACGTCGCCGAGTACCGTCACGTCGTAGCCCAACGCTCCCCGGAAGCCCTGGATGAGGGGGAAGATCCGCAGATCGCGCAGGGCCCGCCCCAACTGCTCCATGTCAAAGGGGACCGCGAGGTGGAGCACATCCTTGGCAAGCTCCGTGTCCACTCCACCTGCGCCGAGGGTGATGACCGGGCCGAAGACCTCGTCGTTGTGCGCGCTGAGGAGAAGATCGACGCCCTCGCCGATCATCTCCTGGACGTAGGCCCCGTCCGCCTCGAAGCCGTAGGGGGCCAGCCTGCCGGGGTCGGTCATCTCGCTGAACACGGCCCGTGCCTGCTGTCCGCCGAGGACGCCGAGGCGGACCCCTCCGACCTCGGTCTTGTGGATGAGCCCGGGAGCGGAGAGCTTGATGGCGACCGGCCCGCCGATCCGCTCGGCTGCTGCGGCCGCGCCCGACGCGTCCGTCTCGAAGGTCTCCTGGGGAAAGCGCACCCCGGTCGGCAGGAGCAACTGGACCGAGTCCGGATAGGAGAAGGCGCCCTCGGCCGTCGACTTGTGCGCGGAGCCGTTCACGCTGGCCTCGGGGACCTCCTTCGGCGAACCGGTCCGGGGGGCGGCGAGCCTGCGCCACTGGCTGAGCCGCGCGAGCGCCAGGACCGCGCTTCGGGAACTGGCGAAGGGAGCCGTGCCCGCCTTCTCGAGAAGCTCGTAGCCTGCACCCCGGCGCGGGGACATCCAGACCGGCACCAGCAGCGTTCCCGTCGCCGCGCAGATCTCGACCGCCTCCCTGCTGACCTCGACGGTGTTCCGCCCATAGTCTGCGGGGACGGCCAAGAGGATCGAACCGACAGACTGGTCGGCGCAGATCGAGTTCAGGACCGCCCGGCTCAGGTCCGGGTCAGTGAAGACGTCGGTGGTCAGGTCGACCGGGTTGTCCACGAAGCCGAAATCCGGGGCCCGGTCCCGGATCACCTTCAATGTCTCGTCCGAGAACTCGGCCAGCGTCAGCCCGGCGGCGCCGATCTGGTCGGCGACCAGCGACGCGGCGCCCCCGGAGAAGGTAAAGACACAGGTCTGGCCCGGGTCGACCCCGGGCCGGCCGAGGGCGGAACCCGCGCCGTCAAGCTGTGCGGCCCGGGAGAACAGCATGAGCGTCTCGCCGAGCTCGTCGATATCGTCAACGCGGACCACGGCGTGCTGGTCGAAGACCGCCGAGGCGACTGCGTCGTTCCCGGCGATCGAGGCGGTGTGCGAGGCTGCTGACTCCTGTCCGTACTCGGAGCGGCCGATCTTGAGGATGACGATCGGTTTGCCGATCCGGCGCGCCTTGGCCGCAACGGCGAGGAACTTCGGTCCCTGGTTGAAGCCTTCGACGACGGCGCCGACGACCTTGAGCCGGTCGTCGTCGAGCATGTGGTTGATGAAGTCCGCGACGTCGAGATCGGCCTCGTTCCCCGGCGAGCACCACAGCCCGATCCCGAGGCCGCGGTCCATCCACTGCATGACCGCCCGGCCGATCCCGCCTCCCTGGGTGACGAGTCCGACACAGCCGCTCGTGCGGTCCTGCGCGGCGACCGGTGACATGCTCAGAAGCGCACGGTCTGCGACATTGGCCAGTCCCGGAGAGTTGGGGCCATAGATCCGGATGCCGGCTTCCCGGGCCCGCGCGAGGACCTGTGCCTGGAGCCGTTTGCCCTCTGGGCCTGCCTCGGAGAAGCCGGAGCTGAGCAGGACGAGGTGCTTGACCCCGCTGCCGGCACAGTCATCGACGACCTCGGGGACGCGTCCGGCAGCGACGAGGACGACAGCGACGTCGACCGGATCGCCCGGGATATCGGACACGGCAGGATAGCTGGGGTCGCCAAGGACCTCCGTGCAGCCGGGATTGACTGCGAAGACCCCGTCCGGGATCTCCGAGTTGTCCCGTAAATTCTCATAGGTGGACCGGCCGAGCGAGCCCTCGCGGCCGGAGGCGCCGACGACGGCGACCCTGCGGGGCCGTACCAGATAGGTCAGGTCGGCGAACTCGGGCGCGGATACAAGAGTTGTCATGTTTCCCCTTTCATGTGGGCGGTGCCGGCGTCGAACGCCGGGTCTGTAGTGGGCATTCGGTTCGGTCATCCGAAGCGGCCGCCGGAGACGTGGACGACCTCGCCGGTGATGAAGCCTGCGTCAGGAGAGGCCAGGAACCGGATCGCGGCGGCTACGTCGCCTGGCTCGCCGAGACGCTTCACCGAGTTGTCCCGGATGGCACGCTCGGCGATCTGCTCGAAGCGTTCGAGCCTGCGCAAGGATTCCGTCTCGACCAGACCGGGCGCGATGGCATTCGCCGTGATGCCGCTGCGGCCGAGTTCCTTGGCGACGGACTTGGTCAGACCGACCACGCCCGCCTTGGCCGCGGAATAGTTTGCCTGCCCCGGATTGCCGTGCCAGGCCCGGGACGCGACGGTGATGATCCTGCCGTAGCCGCGTTCGACCATGTGCCTGGCCGCGGCCCGGATCGGCACGAAGGTGCCGGTCAGGCAGACCGCGATGACGTCGGACCATTCCCGGTCCGACATCGCCAGCAGTCTCGCGTCCCGCGGGAATCCATGTGCGGTCACGAGGATGTCGAGCCTGCCGCGCGCCGCCACGACGCCGCCGAAGGCATCCTCGACCGAGGCAGAGTCCGTGACATCGACGACCCGGGAATCGACCTGCGCACCCGGCACCTGGCCCCGGACGAGGTCGGCGGTGGCATCGAGCCGGCTTTGGTCGATGTCGACAATGACGACGCCGGCGCCCTCCCGGGCAAGCTCGACCGCTGTCCTGCTCCCGAGTCCGCCGGCACCGCCGGTGATGACGGCAATCTGACCGTCGAGTTGATTGGCCATGCTTGTGCTCCTCCTGTTGCTGGTGATCGCTCAAAGGGTCCGGGCGATGATCTCTTTCATGACTTCGTTGGCCCCGCCGTACACCTTCTGCACGCGTGCGTCGGCGTACATCCGGGCGATCGGATACTCCTCCATGTATCCGTATCCGCCCCACAACTGAACACAGCGGTCAATGACCTCGCACTGAATGTCGGAGAGCCACCACTTGGCAATCGACGCGGTCTCGTTATCCAGCGTTCCGGAGGCGTGGGCGAGGATGCAGTGATCAAGGAAGACCCGGGCAACCTTGGCCTTGGTCTGGCACTCGGCGAGCTCGAAGCGGGTGTTCTGCTTCTCGAAGAGCGGCTTGCCGAAGACGTTCCGCTCCTTGACGTACTCGACGGTGAGCCGGACGGCCTTCTCAGTCTGGGCGACGGCGTTGACTCCGAGGATCAGCCGTTCCTGGGGCATCTGGGTCATCAGCGCGGGGAAACCGGCGCCCTCCTCGCCGATCCTGTTCTCGACCGGGACCCGGCATTCATCGAAGAAGAGTTCGGCGGTATCCGCCGCGTGCTGGCCGATCTTCCGCAAAGGCTGGCCGCGATGGAAGCCCTCGGTCCCCGCCTCGACGACCAGGAGTGTGATCGCCTTGGGGTCCCCTGACCCTTCCACCTTGACCGCGACGATGACGAGGTCGGCGGTAAGGCCATTAGTGATGAAGGTCTTGGTGCCGTTGACGACGTAGCAGTCCCCTTCGCGCCTGGCGCGCGTCACCATCGCCCGTACGTCGCTGCCGGCGCCCGGTTCGGTCATCGCGATCGCCCCGATGATGCTGCCCTCGACCATGCCGGGAAGCCAGCGGTTGCACTGCTCTTCGGTGCCGTACTTGAGAAGGTAGTCGGTGACGACACCGCTGTGGACGTTGTTCCCCCAGCCCTTCTCGAGAACGCTGGACTGCTCTTCGACGATGGCTACCTGGTGCAGGATCGTTCCGCCGGCTCCGCCGAACCGCTCGGGAACGGTCGGGCACAGGAGCCCGAGTTCGCCGGCGGCCAGCCAGAAGTCGCGGTCGACGAACCGCTGCTCGGACCATTTGGGCATAGCAGGGGCCGCGACGTCCGTGAAGAACTTTCGGGCCATGGCGCGCAGGGCAGCCAGTTCGGGGTCCATCCACGGTGAGACGTAGGTCGAGGTCATGAGGTCTTCCTTTGGGCAAGAGGGGCGCAGCGCGCTTCATTTCGGGTGATCAAGGTGCCTTCTTCACAATGGACGGTCCGGTTGAGGTCGGCGGACGGTGCCGCCGTATGTCCTGTCGCGTGCGAGGGGCGGCAGTCTGAATCCGATGCCGGGCCTACCATGCACCGCTGCCTCCTCATTGATCAGGTATTACCCATGGTATAACTTTGCATGCGATAATACATACACTTTTGAACACGAGCCCTACATGCGTCTCGACCGTCGCTCCGCGGCACCGCCGCCCAACAGTACGAGGTATCCGAATGTCTGCCCCCACTCCCCCTCTGGCCGGACTGAAAGTCGTCGACTTCTCCGAGCAGGTGCCCGGGCCGCATGCCACCCGCCTTCTGACGGCGCTCGGCTGTGATGTGATCAAGGTGGAGCGGCCAAGCGGCGACGCGATCCGGCTGCGCGAGGGAATCTTCAACGCCGAGAACCGCGGAAAGCGGAGCATTGCTCTGGACCTCAAGACCCCCGAAGCACGCGGCATCGCCCTCGACCTCATTGCGCAGGCGGATGTCCTCGTCGAGGGGTTCCGCCCTGGCGTGATGGAGCGCCTGGGGGTCGGGTTCGACGCCGCTCTCGAGGTCAACCCGAAGATTGTGTACGTCTCGATCTCCGGGTACGGCTCCTTCGGGCCCTACCGGGACCTACCGGGACACGACTTCCAGTACCTGGCTCTGGCGGGCGCGATCCCCAGACCGGCCGAAGGCACAGTGGCGGACTACGTGCCAACGACCCTGCCCGTCGCCGACTTGGGCAGTTCTCTGTACGCGAGCCTAGGCATCGTTCTCGCCCTCCTGCAGAAGCAACAGGACCCCACCGGGTTCGCAGGTCAGCACATCGATGTCGCGATGGCGGACTGTGCCCTGGCCATGATGGAACCGCGGCTAGCCGAGTCGATCCATCTCATGACCAACGACGCGGCCATGGCCCGACCCGGCTACGGCATCTACGCCACCGCCGGCGGCGGGCACGTCTCGATAGGTGCCCTCGAGGACCACTTTTGGGTCCGCCTCACCGAGGCCCTTGATCTGCCTGATCTGCGATCCGAGGAGTTCGGCACCTTCGCCCAACGTCGTGAGCGGGTCGGAACGATTGATGCGATCCTGCGACCGCGCGTCGCCCGGTTCGGACGCGATGAGCTCGTCGAGCTGCTCATCGCCCATGACGTCCCTGTCGCCCCGCTCAACGACCTGCTCGAGCCGGCCAAGGACCCGCACTTCATCGCCCGCGGCATGGTCCGCGACAACGGCTCAGAGGGCACACCCCGAATCGCCGAATGGCCGCTGGCCCTGGCGCCCTTCACCGACGAGCGGCTCCTCACCGCGGCACCCACGATCGGCGAGCAGAGCCGTGAGATCCTGCGCCAGCTCGGCCGGACGCCCGAAGAGGTCGATCGTCTCTTCGCCGAGGGGACCGTCCACGGGGCCTGAGCGCGCCGTGCGGGACTCCACCACCACCCCGAACCCAAGCAAATCGCCCACTCAGGTGGGCCCACGAAAGGCATGTGACATGGACTGGTCCTCATACACCCGGTTGACCTTCGAGTACCCCTCGGAGGGGGTCCTGCTGCTGAAGATCAACCGCCCGCACCGGAAGAACGCCATGGACGCGATCCTCCACGGCGAACTGAGCAAAGTGTGGCGGGACATCGCCGCCGACGAGATGTGTCGGGTTGTGATCGTGACCGGCGAGGGCGAGGCCTTCTCCGCCGGAGGCGACTTCGAGATGGTTGAGGACACCCTCGGCAACTACGACACCGTCCACCGGCTCTTCTCCGAAGCATCGGAAATCGTCTACGACATCGTGAACTGCCCGAAGCCTGTCATCTCGGCGATCAACGGGGTCGCGGTCGGAGCCGGCCTTGCGGTTGCCCTGATGGCAGACATCAGCATCATCGCCGAGGATGCCCGGTTCACCGACGGACACATCCGTCTCGGGGTCGCCGCCGGAGACCACGCGGCAATCATCTGGCCCCTGCTGACGAGCCTCGCGAAGGCAAAGTACTACCTGCTGACCTGCGACTTCATCGACGGCCGCGAGGCCGAGCGGATCGGACTCGTCAGCAAATGCGTCCCCGGGGCCGAACTCCAGGCCGAGGCGCTTCGGATCGCCGAGAAGCTCGCCCGCGGGCCCGCCCACGCGATCACCGCCACGAAGCGGTCCCTCAACCTCTGGATCAAGCAGGCGGCTCCGATGTTCGAATCTGCCCTTGCGCTGGAGATGCTCGGCTTCTTCGGGCCCGATGCCCGCGAGGGCTTCACTGCCATGCAAGAGAAGCGCCGTCCCGTGTTCCCGAGCAGCTCCCCCGCCTTCCAGCGATGAACGGCCCGGCAAGCGACCCGGTCGCTGACGCGCTCTGCCGAGCGATCTACTTCGATGACATCCCGCTCCAGCAGGTCTTCACGACACCGGGCAGGACGATCACCGAGGCCGACGTTGTCGGCTTCGCCGGGATCTCCGGCGACTTCAACCCCCTCCACGTCGACGAGCACTTCGCCCGCTCGACCCCGTTCGGGGGACGTATTGCCCATGGGCTCCTCGTCCTGTCCATCGCCTCGGGGATGACGACGAGGCTGCCCGTGTTCGCGGCACTCCAGCCGGCCCTGCTCGGGATGACCTCGGTGACCTGCTCCTGGCCCGCGCCGACCCGGATCGGGGACACGTTGACCATCGACCTCGTCTTCACGGAGGCCACGGTGACCCGGAGCGGGACCAAGGGTCTGGTCACGGAACAGCGGGTCGCGAGGAACCAAGACGGTGTCGTGGTCCTGGAGAGCACCTGGTCGCTCCTCGTGGCCCGGCACGCAAGGAACGTGACCGTCTAGCGTGACGGTCCAGGAAGACGCCGGGCACAGCTAAGGGTCGCCGGCCGGGATGCCGGCCGGCGACCCTTACCTTGTCAGAGGGCCGCTCCCCCGTTGCGGAGCCGCCCGATTTCATCGGGTGTGTAGCCGAGCTCGCCCAGGACCGCGTCGGTGTGCTCGCCCGCGGCCGGCGGATACCCCCAGGGCCGGGCCGGAGTGTCATACATCCGGATCGGGTTGTTCACCGTCACGATGTCGCCGTGCCGGGGATGCGAGAGCACGAGGGACATCCGGTTGTGGACAACCTGTGGGTCGGTGAAGACCTCGTGGAGTCGGTTCACGGGGCTGCACGGCACATCTTCGGCGTCGAGCAGCGCGTGCCAGTGCCCGGTCGGCTGAGCACGGAAAGCGGCAGACAGGTCGGATATGAGCTCCTCACGGTGGGCAACCCGCTGGGCGTTCGTGCGGTACCGAGGATCATCGAACAGATCAGCTCTCTCGAGCGCGCGGCACAACGCGGCCCAGAACTTCTCAGTGAGGCAGGCGACGACGATCCACCCGTCACCCGTTTCGAAGACCTGATAGGGCACGATGTTGCTCGTCGCCCCTCCCTGCGGCTCGAAGGGAGCACCGGTCCGGTGGTAGGCGACGCTGAGATTGGACAACAACGCAACCTGGCCATCCAACAGGTTCACCGAGACCTCCTGGCCCACCCCGTCACGGTCCCGCACCCGCAGGCCCAGGAGGATCGCATTGCAGGCCAGGAACGAGCCGACGAAATCGGCGACCGCCGGGGCCACCTTGACCGGCGAGCGCCCGGGTTCGCCGGTCGTGCCCATGGTGCCCCCGCGGGCCTGGGCGAGGATGTCCATGCCGGGCCGGTCGGCCAAGGGCCCGTCGCCGCCCCACCCGGTGATGGAGCAGACGACAAGCCCGGGGAAGGCATCCGCGAGGCTGGCGTGGTCAAGTCCGAGCCGGCGCACGGCCGCCGGTCGCATCGACGTCACGAGAACATCCGCCGTCTTGAGAAGCCGGAGGAGGACGGCCTTGCCGTCAGCGGTCTTGAGGTCCAGCCTGATCGAGCGCTTGCTCCGGTTGACGGCGAAGGAGTAAGCGCTCTCGCCGGGCCCGAAGGCCTCGTCGACCTGGCGCAAGGGGTCCCCGGCGGGGGGCTCGACCTTGATCACGTCGGCGCCGAAGTCGCCGAGCAATGATGTTGCGAAGGGTCCGGCGGCGATCTGGCTGAGATCGACGATGCGGACTCCGGCGAGCGGGAGGTCTTGCATGGCTACAGTCCGTTTCCTCAGGTGTGCAGGTGGTACCCGCCCGAGACACAGAGCACCTCGCCGGTGATGAAGCTCGCCTTGTCGCTGGCGAGGAAGGTCACCGCGTTGGCGATGTCCTCGGGCATTCCTGGCCGGCCGAGGGGCGTCTTGCGCGCCATCTCGTCGACGTATTCCTTGCTGTAGATCTTCTCGAGGAACGGGTTCCATGTCAGTCCGGGAGCCACCGCGTTCACGCGGACTCCGAAAGGTGCCGCCTCGATCGCGGCGGCCCGGGTGAAGCCCATGACTCCGGCTTTCGCGGCGGCATAGTGGGATTCCCCTACGGCCGGGGCCATCCAGCCGGCGATCGAGGCCATGTTGACGATTGTGCCCGAGCGCTGTTCCCGCATGACGTTCAACGCCCGGCGCGTCACGAGGAAGGGACCGGTAAGCGATACGTCCATGACGAGCTGCCAGGTCGCCGTTTCCATCTCGTGGATCGGGGCGAGCTGGTTGAGTCCGCTGTTGTTCACGACGACGTCCAGCCGGCCGTGCCGGCCGACGATGCCGGCGATCACGTCGTCGATCTGGTTCTCGTCGCGCACATCGCAGGCGACCCCGGTCACGTCCGCTCCGGTGTCCTCGCGGATTTGCTGGGCAACCTTCGCGGTGCGCTCGGCGTGTTGATCGCTGATGATCACCGTCGCGCCTTCCGCGGCGAATGCGCGGGCGACGCCTTGGCCGATCCCCGCGCCTGCGGCTGCGGTGACGAAGACGACTTTGCCTTCGAATCCCATGTGTCTGTCCTTTTCAATAGTCAAAGATGAGTGAGTCGTTCCTGCTCCGGTCGCCTCGGGCTACCGGTGGCGCCTGCGGGACGGGCAGGTCATCGGCCGGACCTTCGAGCACCTGTGCTGCTCAGTCGGCACCCGTGATCAGTCCCCAGGCGCCGCGGGCACAGGCTGCCTGGCCGAGTTCCCGCGCCCAGGATGCCGTCCCGCCGTCTTCGAGGGACCACGCCCACAGGCGGCGGCTGAGCCGCTGGAGCGGGTACTCCATCGTGACGCCGATGGCGCCGTGGACCTGATGGATCGTGCGCGCCGCCGAGATCGCCGCGTCCCCGGCCAGGACGCGGGCAGCACCGATCGTCGTGGCGGCGTCGAGGATTCCGGTCGAAGCCCGTTTGCGCGCGGCGTCGACGGCGACGGCGACCCGCTGGGCCTCGCACGCCACCCGGACGAGATGGGTCTGGACGGCCTGGAAACGTGCGATCGGCTGGCCGAACTGCTCCCGCTGGTAGGCGTAGCCGATGCCCAGCTCGGCGGTCCGTTGGATCGCCGCCGCAAGCGCAACCGACCGCCCGAGGGCCGCACGCAGCCGCAGTTCTCCCATGACTTCGGCCAACCGAGTTTCGATGCGGCCCACACGGCTGGCGGCCATCCCGCCGAGATGGGCTTCCCTGAGCACAGGCTCGCCGGCGATCGTCGCCCCGGCCGTCCCGGCCAGAGCACCGGCGGGGACAACGGTCACGGTGACCGGGCCGGCGTCTGCGCCGGACACGAAGACCACCGGAGTGCCCTCATGGGCCCAGGGAATCTCCCCGGGGCCGTTCAGGCGCAGACCGGAGAGGTCTGAATCCACGGAGAGCTCTGCTGAGTCAAGGACGCCGCCGAAGACCGCCGGCTCGGTGAGCCAGTCGAGGTGGATCCCGGCCTGGGCCGCGATCCAGCCGGCAGTCAGCGGGCCCTCGATGGCGGGCAGGCTCACCCCGCTGTAGGCAGCCGCGGCGATGACATCGAGGATGTCATCCAGCGTTCCTCCGCCGCCCCCGAGTTCATCAGGAATGCCGACGCCAAGGAAGCCCTCGCCGGCCAGCCGCCCAGCGAACCCGACCGAGTGGGCGTCGAGGGCATCGCGAGGCACCGAGCCGGTGCCGTGCTCGAGGAGATCCTCGGCGACGGTCGCAACAGTCTCCGCGACCTCGGAAGAGAGAGCCCAGGCACGCCGGCCCTCGGACCATTCGCGCAGCTGGCGTCCCACGAGCAAGCGGAGGACCTCGTTCGTCCCGCCCGCGGTGGTGAACACCGGCGACCGGAGCCGGTTGATGTCAAGGAACTCGTGGAACCGGTCCCCCCCGGGGCCCGGCGCGAGCGGCTCTGCCCGGTAGGGCCACAACTCGTCAACGAGCAGTTGCTCAAGTTCGGTCCCGAGGTCCTTGGCCATGGCGGCCTCCGCCACGGGCGAGCCGCCGTCATCGACCAGACGGGCGATCGACAAGGTCATCTCGCGAAGCCCGATCTGCTGCGACACCACACGGCCGATGAGCTCCCACGCCTGGCCCGGGTCCGGCGCCAGCCGGCGGGAATCAACGAAGGCCTCGAACATGGGCATCGTCGTGAGGTAACGTTCGGGCCCGGCCCGCTCCAGCGCAAGCTCGGCGGTAAGCTGCTCCCAGCCCGCCCCGGGGGTGCCGATCAGCCAGTCATCACGGGCGAACACCTCATCGAGAATGACCTCGTTGAAGTGCCGCTCGCCGTCCATCCCCTCGATCGGGTGGACCTCGATGCCGGGGGCGTCCATCGGGACGACAATGAGGCTCAGGCCTTCGTGCTTGCGCTCGCCGTCGCTGGTGCGGCAGAGGACCTCGATGTAGTCGGCCTGGTCCGCGTCGGTCGTCCAGATCTTGCGTCCCGTGATCCGCCAGCCTCCGTCGGCGCGGCGGGCCCTGGTTCGTACGGAAGCGAGATCGGATCCGGAGTCAGGTTCGCTGAATCCGCCCGCGATCAGACAGCTCCCGGCCGCGATCCGGGGAAGGAGGAGCTGGCGCAGCGATTCGGGACCGTTGATGAGCAGGCTTGGTGCCGTCTGCCGGTCCGCCGTCCAGTGCGCGCCGAGCGGGGCGCCTGCTGCGAGCAGCTCGGAGACGACAAGTATCCGTTCGACGGTGCTCCGTTGCGTGCCGCCGTACTGCAAAGGGATCGTCATCCCGACCCAGCCGCGCTCGGCGAGTTCGGTGCTGAACTCCCGGCTGAACCCTCCCCGGGTCGGGCTCGCGGCCGACGGCGGGAAGTTGCGTGCGCGGGCAAAGGAGCGGACCGAGCGGACGAGGTCGCGCTCATGCTCGCTCAGATCGACAGGAGGGAAGCCGAGTTTTCGAGTGGTGACCATCGTTGGCCTTCCTTGGTTGTGTCGGATGGGGGGCAGGTTGCCGGCAACACGTCAGCCCTGGGCACGGAGCAGGCCGTCCGGATCAACGGAGGACCGCAACAGCGTCAATTCCTCCTCGGTCGGGTGGAACCGTGGCGGGCGCTGCTCCTGGAACGACCAGCCCGTCCCGGCCACCACCTCTGACCAGGGCCGGTCATCGAACGCGAGGTCCGGACGGAAGGCACCGTCTGCGTTCGGGCGCATGAGCACGGCAGGGGTGAACAGCGCAGCCGGGCCGGTGTTGGGCAGCCCGAGTTCGGACCGGGTCCGCCCGCGCCGGGCGTGGCCGATGACCGAAGCGAAATCGACCGAGCGGACGAGCGTGCGGGGGTCGTGGCGTTCGGTGAAGAGAATGGTGCGTTTCGCGGTGTGTCCGAGCATCGTGTTTGCCATCCCCGGTCCGCGCAGCGGCCCCTTGGGCGTGGTTACCTCGTGGACGTTGACGCAACCGAACTCGTCGATCTGCATCCCGCCATAGAACATGACGTCGATTCCCAGCTCGGTGATCGCGAAGACGTCCCCGAGGTCACCGACCGCGGTCGGCCTGCAGTCCCATCCCGCGGAGAACTCGGGAACGAGGCGCTGCGGGTTGATGTAGACGCCGGCCCCGAGCACGGTCAGGCCCGGCGCGTGGGAGCGCTGCGCCAGCAAGCTCGCAGCAAGGGGCACGGCCGAGGCTGCCCCTGTCAGGACGACTTCGTGGTCGCCCAGCTCGCGGGACATCGCGATCGCCATCCGCTCCCGGAACGTGACGCTCATGCCCTCGCCTCCGCGGCGAGTCCGGCCAGGACCGCGTCTGAGACCCGGTCAAGGTACTCCTCGTGGCTGACCTGGCAGTTCTCCGCAAGATAGTCCGCGAAGCCCCCGCCGCGGACCTGCTCGGCGTACCGACGCAGGTGCTCCAGGTCCGCGACGTAGCCTCCCACGCTGCCAAGAGGATGCGCGCCAAAGGGGACCTCCACGACCTCATCGACGAGGTAGCCCGGGATACTCACCGCCCCGACTTCCTCGGCGCGGGGAACGAGCCGGTCGACCTGGACGACGACGCGTCTGGCCGCCCTCGCGATAAGCAAGTCCGCCCAGCGGCTGCCCGCATGAACAAGATTGCCGGCCGGGTCCCCGACCGGAGCATGAAGGAACGCGACATCGATCGTCAGCGCGCCGACGCCCCGAAGGCCACCGACCTGTGTGACCAGCGGGTTCCCATCGATGAGATCGTTGGTGCCCAGGTGCTCCAACGGCTGAATCGGCGCCCGGTGGTTGGCCGCAAGAAAGCCACCAAGCAGCAGTGCCTCGTCACAGGCCTCGTACTCGACCCCGGCAGCGCCCTCGGCGTGCCGGGCGGCAGGGGCCAGCCCGATGCCTGCCAAGGAGATGTGCGGGATCCGGACACGACTGACCCGTCCGGCCCCGATCAGCACATCGGCATCCCAGGACGCAGCCGGCGCGGAAGTCAGGAACAAGCCCCTCGCACCGGAGCGCAGCAGGGCACGCACAAGGGCGCTCGGCCGGTTCTCCAGCAGCATCCCGCCCAGAGCGACACTCCCCACACCACCCAGGGAAGCCTCCAGAGCTTCCAGAGACGTGACCTTCGGTCCGGGTACCGCCATGGATCCACCACCACCTTGTTTTGACCACAGTTTTGTATGCATTTCAGCATACTGTTGGGCCAGCGGGGCGTCAACACAACACCACCACCGTCTTGCCTGAATTCGCGGAGATGCCCCACCAGCAGTGTCCAGTCGTTGATCTCCTCGGGCATGCGGTCCTTCCTTCCTTGCTGTCCAGCAAGGAAGGAACTTTGGGAGTCAGCGGAAGAATTCGCGGGTCATTCCGAAGGGAACCTGATCGGATAGCTCAACCGTGTAATGGCCTAGCCTGTGGCGGGTGATGAGGATCCCCCGCGTCCTTTCTTGCAGGCAGTCTCCTGAAGGTCCTGGACGGCAGCGGCGAGATGATCGTCGAGGGCGCGTCGGGTTTCGCTTGGATATCGATGCGATCGATGACGGTGAACATGGGATGTCTTCCCTTGGTGCTGTTAGGCGGCGAAGATGCGCCATGATTCATCGTTCGGTGGTGAAATGCGGGGTCAGTCAGCTGGCGAGGCGGCCGGTATCAGAGCGTCAATCTGCGCTGTGGTTGGCGAAGTCGCAGGACCGCGACGTGAAACGGCAAGGCCTGCTGCAACGTTTGCACGTCGGACCGCTGCGAGGAGGTCGCTGCCGGCGGCCAGTGCCGCGCACAGAACTCCACAGTGGGCGTCTCCGGCCCCATTGGTATCGATTGCATCGACGCTCAGCGCCGGTATGTAGGTAGTTGCCTCGATTTTGCTCCCACTCTTTGACCACTCAACCGTCACCGAACCGGCGGCCCCGGCCCGTAGAACTACCGTGCAGCTAAGGAGCTGAGCCAGATGGGCAGCCTGGGCGGTCACGTCCATAACTGGAGACAGGGGCGAACCTAGAAGTGCTGCAATAATCTGGGCCTCTCTGGCATTTGTGCTCCAGAGTGAAGTGTGGCCAATAACAGCGCGCAAGACATCTACAGGGATCTCTCCCAGGATCGGAGACGGATCAACGATGACGCTTAAACCAGCGGGTAGCTCCGGTAGCCACTCAAGGAGCGCTTTCCTACTTGCCTCGTGCAGGAGCGAGTATCCGGACACATAGACGACATCACCCGTTCGTGGCGCGGCCGTTCGGTAATTGTCTGCTGTTACCTCTCCTTCCGCGCCGAGCGTTGATACAAAAGTCCGTTCAGCGCTGTCATCGACCAGAGCCACACAGAAGCCGGTATCCCGGACCTGGCTCGCGGACGTCAATACGGTCACGCCTGCCGTCGTCATGGCTGCGCGCACCATGTCGCCAAAAGGTCCGGTTCCATGGCCGCCGGCGTACAGGACTTCGGCGCCGTCACGGGCTGCTGCCGCCATGACGTTGAACCCGCCGCCTGGGGTGAATTCGTATCGTCGGGCGAAAGTGTCTCCACCTGGTTCCGGGATCCGCCCTACTTCCATGACCAGGTCTACGATGGCTTGGCCGGTATGGATTACGCGCCCGTTCATCGTGCCGCGGCCTTGCCTGCGCCGCCAAGGATTGCGTAGGCGGCTGCCCCGAACACTCCTGCAATTACCCATGCCATTCCGTTCTGGCCGATCCAGGTCTCGTGGAGGGGTCCTGTGTACCAGGGGGTGTCGCCGGGCTGCACCTTTATGAAGAGCGCTCCGGCAGCAATGGCGGCCAGCCATGAACCCAAGGCGCGCCATTCAATTCCGTTCCGATACCAGTACCCCGAGCCGGGGCTCAAGTCCAGCAATGCTTCGGGGTCGTAGCTCCGGCGCCCGACCATGTCGACGAGGAAAATGCCGACCCAGGCGATGATGGGAACGGAGAGCAAGGAGATGAAGGTGATAAAGGGTCCGTAAAAGCCGTCGGCAATGAGAAGGAAGCAGAGTGAGGCAGTCGTGGTGACCACGACGTCGACGATCACTGCATAGACCCGCCTGATCCGAACCCCCAGCGTGAGAGTGGTCAAACCGGCGGAGTAGACGGAGAGATGGTTCGACAAGAGCAGTCCCACGAACGACACGATCAGGTAGATCACGGCCACCGCCGGGGGCAAAGTATTGCGGATGGCGTCCAACGGGTTTGCCGCGCCCAGGACTCCCGAATTGGAAGCGCCCAGCAGGGAACCCATCGCGATCATGAGGACCAGCGGGATTCCTGCTCCTGCAGCTGCAGAAGCCACAAGGGCACCTGCCTTGGCGGCCGGGGACTGGTACCTTGCCATGTCGGCGCCGGAGTTGGCCCAGCCGATGCCAGTACCCGCAGCGATCATGCCGATTCCTGTAAGCACTGCTTCGAGGTTGCCTGATGGAGCTTGGGCTACGGCCGCCCAGTTAACGCTGGTAACCAGGAACGCAAGGACGACGAGGTTAATTGCGCCGAAGATCCATGTAGACCATTTCTGTACCGTGAGGATGAAGGCATGCCCCAGCCCCGAAACGGATACGGTACATGCGACGAACAGCACCACTCCCAGGACCGTCACCATGGGGACATCCTTGGCACCTGCGCCGGTGTTGAATAGGAGCGAGCATATGGTCACGAATGCCAGGGCAGCCGTAGACGTGTTTACGGTCTCCCAGCCAAGGCGTGAACACAGCGTCATTGCGGTTGGGCCGATGTTTCCCCGCACCCCGAAAATCGCCCTGGATAGCGTCAGGCTGGGAGCACCACCGCGTCGGCCTGCGATCGAGACAAGGCCGACAATCGCGAAGGATCCGAACGATCCAAGGGCCGCTACAGCGACCGCCTGCCATATGGAAAGGCCGTTAGCCACCAGGGCGACGCCCAGGGGCAGGCCGAGAACGGAAATGTTGGCCGCGAACCACACCCAGAACAGCTGTAGCGGGTTTCCTGTACGTTCGCTGACGGGAACAGGTTCTATGCCGCGTTGTTCCACGGCGCCCAGTGACGGTGCTGGTTTCAGTGTCGGGTCGCTGCTTAAGGTGTCTCTGGACATGATTTTTCTCTCCGTTGAGGTGTTGTTTTTGGGCACGCCCGTCCACGGGGGGCGCCCATCCTTGGTGCAAAGTGATCATCAGCTAGGCACCGATTATGTTGCGGTAGTAGCGACGGCTATCTGCGAAGCTCCAAGAGCCTGTGGGAGAGCAGCCGAAGATTCAGTTCCGGGTTGGCGGAGATGAGCCCGTCATGCACGGATTCCGGGAAGGCGGTTGAACCGGAGCAGGCGCCGAGGACGGCACCGGCAATTGCGGCGATCGTATCGGTGTCCCCGCCCAGGGAGGCCGCGACGCACAGTCCATTGAAAGGCGCGTCCTGGTACCTATCGATGATGAGCAAGGCACTGACGACGGACTCCTGCGACTGAACCGAGGTCCCGACGACTTCATAGAGGAAGTCGGAGAACTC
This sequence comes from Arthrobacter sp. NPDC058127, assembly GCF_042884555.1. NCBI lineage: Bacteria > Bacillati > Actinomycetota > Actinomycetes > Micrococcales > Micrococcaceae > Arthrobacter > Arthrobacter sp. NPDC058127. The sequence goes on from NZ_JBHVTT010000013.1 coordinate 48,640, forward strand.
CGCGTCCCCAAGAGAACGTGCAAGCGGACGGAGGCCAAGGTAGCGCCGTGCCACGGAGGCTCCCGCCACCCAATGTCCCAGGACCTGGCCAGCAAGCGCCGCATCTATTGCTGCGTCAAGGGCCTCGGGAACCTCCGCCCCGTCGATCCCTGCGCTGACGCCCGCGGCAACCGCTGCGGCAGCAGAAATACCAAGTCCGGTGTTATGTGTGACCTGGCAGGCCTCTACAACCGCAGACATAAGCTCGGGCCCACGGCTGTACATGATTCCTACCGGGCTGATACGCATCGCCGCCCCGTTTGTGGTGCCGTAACGGCCGGCCTCGTCGATGCTTTGTCCCGCTTGCAAAGCGTTCAGCGAGGCTTTCGTGGAGGGGCCCAGGAGGTCTCTGGATCCTCTCTCAATCATCGACTGCTCCCATTCCAGGAGGGCAGCGGCGAAACGACCTGCCTCAATGTGCCCTCCTCCGGAGAGCAGCAGTTCGCCGACCAGGATGGCCTGTTCCGTGTCGTCGGTGACCGAGCCCGCCGGCATCCCCGGCGCGATCGGCTGATCGTGCGTAGCGTCGACGAATCCAGTCAGAAGACCGTAACGGTGGGCGATAGCTTCCTGAGACATTGACTGCGTGGGCATGCCGAGTGCGTCCCCGATGGCCAGGCCAAGCAATGCCCCGTAGGCCCTGTCTGTTGCAGTCAAGAGCGTTGATTGGGTGGTCATGCTTCGTCTCCGAACGTCAGCTTCAGGGTGAAGTGGGCAGGGTCGAGCAATGACAGTACGTGTTCGACAAATTGGCCATCCGCGTTGAAGGATGTCCGGACCGTGCGCAGGAAGGAGGTGCCAGCGGGGCGGCCAAGGATGGCAGCCTCGCGCTCATCCAGCGCGTGGACGTCCACGCTTTGCTGCCCATTCGTTGCGATCAGTCCCTCAGCTCTGAGGGAGGCCCACAACGAGCCGTCCTTGAGGCCTTGGTTCGGAAGATCGCGCAGTGACCCGATTGCCGGCACGGAGGAACATTCGAAGGACACCGCCATCTGGGAACCGTCCTCCCCCGACGTAGTGCGGACACGGCGCACTGCTATCGCTTCGGCCAGGGTGACTTCGTCGGGGAGTTCGGGGATATTGGCACCGGAAATGGCTTCGATGCTCAGGACGCGTGTGGTGACGTTGCTTCCAGTCTCAGCAAGGGCCTGCGCCCACCCCAGACGCTGATCCAGGGCATGTCCGTCGAAAGTCACGAAGGAACCTATCCCGGATCGAATCGAAATGAGTCGACGACGCTGCAATTCACCCAGGGCCTGGCGGATTGTCCCGCGGGACACATCGAACTCCTCGGCGAGCCGGTGCTCTCCGTCCAGCCGCTGGCCAGGAACAATCTCCCCACGGCGGATCTGGTTCGCAAGCTTCTCAACGACGAGCTCACGCTTACTGAATACCTGACTAGTCATGTATATACATGTACAGTCCTGTACAGTCGCTTGTCAAGCTTTTTACCGATTCCCAGCGTCATGGATTGAAGCCACAGGCTGCGGCATTCTTGTCACACGGGTCAACCACACTACCTTCGAGGTCGCCCTCGGCCGTCCAAAGCATCGACTCCCTGCGGATACCCGTAACCATCACCACTGGGGGGGATTCAGCATCACCACCCAGCTTCCGCCTGAACGGTGGGTCGCATGCCCGGCCCTCGGAGAGGAACCTTCTGCGACTCCCGGACGAGCGCAAATCCAGATTGATCATTGCGGTTGACGAGATCCATGCCGCGAATCGTAACGAACCATTGACGCGGCCCGCCGCCGCCCTCTACCCGAGCGTCACCGCCGGCCATCCGAGACACCGTTAGCATTGTCAGCAACGGCGGAGCTCCATAAATGTCGCATTCGGGGGCTCATCACCGTGGTGTGACGGACATGGACTTGGATTGCCGGTCCGGAGAAGCGGGCCCGTCCCGCGACTGGCGCCTTGAAGCCCAGCCACAGTGGTTGGAGTTTCGGCAAATACCGACCGGCACGAGCGGTTCCGAGCGTAAAGAAACTCCATTGGCCTCCTTATTCATACAGACTAGTCTGTATGAATAAGGAGGCCAGGATGACTGTAGGTGTGCAGCCCAAGAAGCGTCGGACCGGGAGTGCAGAGAAAATTCTCGCTGCGGCAGCCGGTTTGTTCCACGCAAACGGGATCCGAGGTGTCGGCATGGACCAGGTCATTGCTGAGTCGGGCGTCGCCAAATCGACACTGTACGCGCACTTTCCCACCAGGGATGCCCTGATCGGCGCCTACCTTCGTAGCACCGACATTTCCTGGCGGTTGCAGTTGAGGACCGCAGCGGAAGCTTCAGGGCCTGACCCGCAGACTCAGCTTGTGGGCCTCTTTGATGCGCTGCGTGGCTCATTTGACCGGCACGGATTCTTTGGATGTCCCTTTATCAGCGCAGCAGTTGAAACAGCACTCGATTCCGAAGCCCGGGCGCTGACGATCGAACATTCCCGGCGCCGCAATGAGTGGCTCCTCGAACTGGCCCGTCGGACCGGATCGAAGCGACCCGAGAGCCTGGCCCGCCAGATCGGCGTCCTGATCGACGGCGCGCTTGCTACCGGCCGGCTCCTGCAAGACGCGCGGGTGATCGACGACGCCCAAGAAGCCGCCGAGGCGCTCGTGCGGCAACACTTAAGCAACTAGAAATCGCAAAGGACAAAACATATGAGCACAAGCCGTTCCATCCTCATCATTCTTGCTCACCCCGATCTGGGTTCTTCCAGGGTCAATGCGGCCCTCGTCAGCGCCATCGAAGGCGCTGAAGGCGTCCAAATACGCCACCTCACAGAGCTCTATCCCACCAACGTGATCGACATCCCGGCGGAGCAGCACGCTCTCAGCAATGCCGACGAGATCGTCCTTCAATACCCCACCTACTGGTACTCCGCCCCCGGCATCATGAAGCAGTGGCTCGATGAAGTGTTGACCAGGGGCTGGGCCTACGGAACTGGAAAGCCTGGTGCCCTGGCCGGGAAGAGACTGCGGGTTGTCACCACCACCGGTGGAACCCAGGACGCCTATGCCACTGACGGATCCCACGGCTGGGATTTCAACGACATCCTGATCCCCCTCCAGGCAACAGCACGGAGGCTGGGCATGCTATGGGATGAGCCGCTTGTGATTCACGGCGTCAGGGACATCACCGATCCGCAACTCGCCGACCACGGGAAACGCTACGAGGCCCAGCTGCTGGAGGGAAAAAGCCCGGCCCAGGCAGCCTGACTCCCGCAGCAACGCGAACTCTCGAGTTGCGCCAACCGGGGCAACAGCTACGACAGATGACCCAACCACGCAGTCCGGCTTGTTCGTGGGCCAAGTTAGATGAGAAGGGACACCATTCACCACCACCGCCCTAGCGCTGGCGGCTCAACCCGCCGCCGATCCTTTCCCGATGGGTTTCCGATCTACTCAATGGTTGTTCCCCTGGTCTCGAATGTTCTCAAATTCTTTCAATGAACGACTTGAGCAGGGACGTGCTACTTCCACAGTTCCTGGCCCTCTGCATGTTTGGCTCGTGTGAGTGTCTTCCGGGCGTGCCGCAGGACGGGCTCGTCCACCATCCGTCCCTCGAAGGTGAATACTCCGCCGGATTGTTCCGCGGCCGCGAGGATCCGCTCGGCGTGGTCCACCTCTGCGCGGGTTGGCAGGAAGGATGCACGGATAATTGGCATCTGATCGGGATGGATGGATGCCTTCGCTGCAAAGCCCGAAGCAACGGCGTCCTCTGACTCGGCCGTCAGTCCGGCAATGTCTTTGATATCTAAATAGACAGAGTCCAAGGCTGGCTTCCCCGCGGCACCTGCGGCGAGAAGAACGTGCGAACGGGCGTGCAGCGCGACGTCCCGGTACTTACCGTCGGATCGGCGGCTGGACGTGCCGCCGAGTGAAGCGACCAGATCTTCAGCGCCCCACATGAGTGCCACGACGTTGGGTGCCGACGCAATCGCCGCTGCGTTGACGATGCCCTTGGCCGTTTCGCACAGGGCCACCACCGAGTACCCCTTCAACCGTGCCAGGGACTCAGGTTCCTCGGTCTTGGCGAGCATGACGTGTTTGTATCGGGTCTGCTGGAGTGCACTCAGGTCTAACGCGAAGTCTTCCGTTTCCATCGGGCTGATCCTGACGATGCTCCGCTCCGGATCCATGGGGTTCGCTATGAGGGCCTGTCGTGCCTGTTGCCGGTCCTGGGGGGCCACGGCGTCTTCGAGGTCCAGGATGATTGCGTCGGCCCTGTCCATCGCCTTGCCGTAGCGATCCGGCCGGTCGGCGGGGCAAAAGAGGATCGCCGGGCCCATTTCAAAATCTGTCACGGCTACCCTTCCCCGCCAATACGGTGGCTTCGTGGGCCTCCCTGGTCCACATCAGGCAGGTGCGGGTTGCCTCGGCCCCCACCACACCGTGCTGGTTGCGGCCGGTGTGCTTCATGCTTACGACCCCCTGGCCGGGGCGGGATGCTGACGGACGGACCTCCGTCACCTGTGTCTCGGTGTATAGGGTGTCGCCGTGGAACATCGGATGCGGGAAACGGACGTCGGTCAGGCCGAGCTGGGCGATGATGGTTCCTTCCGTCATCTGGGGAACCGACTGTCCGATCATGGTGCCAAGGGTGAAGAGGGAGTTCATGAGTCTCTGGCCGAAGGGCTGAGTGGCGCTCCATGCGGCATCGAGATGCAGGCCCTGGTTGTTCATGGTCAATGAGGTGAAAAGAACGTTGTCCGTTTCCGTGAGGGTCCGTCCGGGCCTGTGGGCATAAACCGCGCCCTCCTCGAGCTCATCGAGGTAGAGTCCGCGCTGCTGGATTCGCTTGATGTCCGTGGTCCTCATGATTTCATCCCTTCATTTCTTCGAGTTCTTGGGCCGCCGCTTCGACGCCGACTACTTCACCGTCGGCGGGCTCAAGGGAGAGCGGCTCCACTGTTGCCACGATTTGAGCGGCTTTGACCAGGTCGCCTACTTTCAGGCTCAGCCGCACGACGCCGGAGACCGGGGCCGTCAGTTGGTGCTCCATCTTCATGGCCTCGATGGACAGCAGCGGCTGTCCTTCGTCCACGAAGTCGAGGTCGGTGACGGTGACCGCGATGACGGTGCCCGGCATCGGTGAGCGGATCTCGGGGGAGGCCGTTCCGGCCTCGCGGTCCAAGGAGGCGAGCCGGCGCTGGAGCTGCTCCTGACGGCTGAGCTGACGGGCAGCCCCGCCCCATCCGTCGATGCTTAGCCACGCTGTGCCGTCGGCCGAGACGGCGGTGACCATCCGGCGTCGGGCGCCGTTCACTTGGGCTGAACCGTCAGCCAAGGCCTCGACGCGGAACGATTCACGGTCGACGTCGAACGTCTGCCCCTGTGCGTCCCTGGTGGCGCTCAAGCTGTGTGTTTCCCCGTCGACCTCCAGCTGGATCGACGCTGTGGCTTTTCCGCCGACCCGCCAGGCGTCCTTGGTTCCCCAGGGACCGCGATCGTTTGCCTGACGAGTTGTCAGGGCGTGGGCCGCGATGGCCAGGTCCTCCCCTGTGAAAGTCCGGAACGGCATGGAGGAGATTTTGCGGTCGATCAGGGTGGTGTCCAGACGGCCTGCGGCGACGTCCTCGTCTGCAATGAGCAGCCGCAGGTATTCGACGTTGGTCTTCACTCCCAGCACGACCGTCTCGGCCAGGGCCCGGTCCAGAGTGCGGAGTGCCCGCCCGCGGTCTGTGTTCCAGGCGATGACTTTGGCGATCATGGGGTCGTAATGCGGCGATACTTCCAGGTCGTCGGTCAGGGAGCTGTCGACACGGACGCCGGAACCGGACGGTTCGCGGATCTCGAGAAGGCGGCCGATGGACGGCAGGAAACCATGGGACGGGTCCTCCGCGTAAACACGCGCTTCGATCGCGTGACCTTCGAGTACGACGTCGGACTGCGCGACGGTGAGGATCTCGCCGGCGGCGATGCGCACCTGCCATTCGACGAGATCCAGCCGCTCACCGTTGACCCGGACGACCTCTTCGGTGACGGGGTGCTCGACCTGAAGCCTGGTGTTCATTTCCATGAAGAAGAACTCGTCCGGGGCCTCGTCCGAAACCAGGAACTCAACAGTACCGGCTCCCACGTAGTTCACCGAACGGGCGGCATCAACGGCCGCGGCACCGATCCGTGCCCGGATCTCAGCGCCGTCGGGCAGGCCCTGCAGCAGCGGCGCGGGGGCCTCCTCGATGACCTTTTGGTGCCGGCGCTGCAGGGAGCATTCACGCTCGCCCAGGTGGATGGTGTTGCCGTGGCGGTCGGCCAGGACCTGGACCTCGATGTGCCGGGGGGAGCGGACCAGCCGTTCCAGGAAGAGGGTGTCGTCACCGAAGGAGCTCTTCGCCACCCGGCGGGCGGTTTCCAGGGTGGCTGGCAGATCCTCGGCCCGGTCCACGACGTGCATGCCTTTGCCGCCCCCACCGGCGGAGGGCTTGATCAGCAGGGGGAAGCCGACGGTCTCGGCGGCCGCAATCAGCTGGTCATTGCTTAGGCCCGGTTCGGCGATGCCCGGAACTACGGGAACACCGTAACTAACCACGTGGTTCTTGGAGCGGATCTTGTCACCCATCATGTTGATGGAATGGACGTCCGGACCGATGAAGGCAATCCCCGCGTCCGCCAGAGCACGGGCGAACTCAACGTTTTCGGAGAGGAATCCGTACCCCGGGTGCACGGCCTCGGCGCCAGTGTCGCGGCAGGCCTGGAGGATCGCCTCGATCTTCAGGTAGCTTTCCGCCGCAGCGGCGGAGCCGATGCAGACGGCAATGTCGGCCTCCCGCACATGGCGGGCATCGGCGTCAGCTTCCGAGTACACTGCGACGGACTTGGTTCCTAGGCGCCTCAGCGTACGGATGACGCGGCAGGCGATTTCGCCGCGGTTGGCGACCAGGACGGTGTCGAAGGTACCTGGGGTCATGGCGTTTCTTCCTTGCGCTTGATTTGTCATGGGGTCACATCCGGAAGATGCCGAAGGCGGTTTCCCGCAGCGGCGTGCGGGAAACGACGTCGAGCGCCATGCCCAGGACGCGCCGGGTGTCTGCGGGGTCGATGATGCCGTCGTCCCAGAGCCTTGCGGTGGAGTAGTAGGGACTGCCTTGGTCCTCGTATTGCTGCTTGATCGGGGCCTTGAAGGCTTCCTCGTCCTCGGCGGACCATTCCTCGCCGCGGGCCTCGTACTGGTCACGCTTGACGGTAGCCAGCACGCTGGACGCCTGGTTCCCGCCCATCACCGAGATCCGGGACGCCGGCCACATCCAGAGGAAGCGCGGCGAGTACGCCCGCCCGCACATCGAGTAGTTTCCGGCACCGAAGGAACCGCCGATCACCACCGTCAGTTTCGGCACGCGGGCGGTGGCGACGGCGGTGACCATCTTGGCGCCGTTCTTGGCGATGCCGCCGTGCTCGTAGTCCTTGCCGACCATGAAGCCGGAGAGGTTCTGCAGGAAGACCAGCGGGATGCCGCGCTGGTCGCACAGTTCAATGAAGTGCGCGCCTTTGAGGGCGGACTCGCTGAACAACACACCGTTATTGGCGACGATGCCCACAGGATGGCCATGCAGCTTCGCGAATCCCGTCACCAGGGTGGTGCCGTAGTTCTTCTTGAACTCGTGGAATTCGCTGCCGTCCACTAGCCGGCTGATGACCTCCCGGACATCGTATTGCGCGTTCACGTCCACCGGGACCACTCCGTAAAGTTCCGCCGGGTCCGCCAGGGGCGGCAGGACGACGTCAGACACGTCCCACGCCGGGGCTGCCGGCTTTGGCAGGGTGGAGACGATGTCCCGGACGATCTGCAGGGCATGTTCGTCGTTTTCGGCGAGGTGGTCCGTCACACCGGAAATCCGGGAGTGGACGTCCCCGCCGCCGAGTTCCTCGGCCGTCACGATCTCGCCGATGGCGGCCTTCACGAGGGGCGGTCCGCCCAGGAAAATGGTGCCTTGGTTGCGGACAATGACGGTTTCGTCGCTCATGGCGGGCACGTAGGCGCCACCGGCCGTGCAGGATCCCATGACCGAGGCGATCTGCGGGATCTTCGCCGCTGACATCTTCGCCTGGTTGAAGAAGATCCGGCCAAAGTGCTCCTTGTCCGGGAACACCTCATCCTGCCTGGGCAGGAACGCTCCCCCGGAATCCACAAGGTAGACGCACGGCAGCCTGTTCTCCAGCGCGATTTCCTGGGCCCGGAGGTGCTTCTTCACCGTCATCGGGTAATAGGTCCCGCCCTTGACCGTGGCGTCGTTGGACACCACCATCACCTGGCGTCCATGGACCAGACCGATCCCCGCGATGACCCCGGCACCGGGCGAATCATCGTTGTACATCCCGTTGGCCGCCAACGGGGCGATCTCCAGGAACGGGCTCCCCTCGTCCAGCAAATAGTTGATGCGCTCCCGCGGCAACAGCTTCCCGCGCGAGATGTGCCGCTGGCGGGACTTCTCCGGACCGCCAAGGGCAGCCCTCGCGAGTCGCTGCTTCAGCTCATCGACCAGGAACCCCTGCTCTTCGTAATTCTGAGCAAAGTTCGTGTGCGACGCGTCCACGCCGCTGGTCAGCGTATCCATCTGTCCTCTTTCCATTTCTTGCGGGGCCGGCTAGCGAAAGTTCAACTGTTTCAGGAAGCCAGACGAGGCTTCGTTTCTGTCCTGTGGAAGTGTTGTGGGTCGCGGCAAGCCTCTTCGGGCCTCGCACGTAGTCGACGCCGTCCCGTGCAGAGGCATCGACCCGGACGACCCTGCAGGTCCACGACGGCGAGTGACCTCCGGACGTCGGGCAGGTCAAGGCGGGCGTCGGGACAGCACCGGTGGGCGACGGCGGTGCCCCTTTCCGTGCCGGCCAGTCTGGCCATGGACAGGTCCCGGGCCCGCCCGGCTCGACGTTGTCACCCATCGATGGGTCAGGAAGCCGGGTCCGAGAGCCGTCTCAGTTCCCGGCGCATGATCTTCCCTGTTGACGTCATGGGCAGCTCGTTCAAATATGTAATCTGGCGCGGGTACTGGTAGAACGCGAGCCTGAGTTTGACATGGTCCTTCAATTGCATCGTGAGTTCATCCGTGCGCTCGTACCCGTCCGACAAGACGATGAAGGCCTTCACGGCCTCCCCCCTCAGCTCGTCCGGAATGCCGATGACGGCGGCCATGGACACACCCGGATGGGACATTAGGCAGTCTTCGATTTCACTCGGGCCAACGCGGTATCCGGCGGTGGAAATCACATCGTCTGCCCGGCCCTCGTACCAAAGGTCGCCATTGGCATCTGATCTGGCGAGGTCGCCTGTGTGGATCCAGCCGTCGTGGACTTTTTCCGCTGTCTTGTCAGGGTCGTTCCAATAGCCAAGCAGCTGACCCGGGTTGCCGGCTCTGATGCAGATTTCCCCGGCTTCTCCGTCCGGCACAGCGGCCCCCTGGAGGTCGAGCACCGCGACCTCGAATCCTGGAAATGCCCTGCCCATTGACCCTGGCGGGGTAGTGCGGCGGTCCCGGGAGGTGCCGACCGTCAGGTTCATTTCAGTCTGGCCGTAGAACTCGTTGATCGACGCGTGGAAAGTGTCCGTTACCCAGCGCTCAAGCACCTCCCCGAGGGCTTCGCCGCCGGTGGCCAGGATCCGGATGCCTGTGCCGGCCGCCGCCGCGGCATCAACGCCCGAACTACGCATCTGTTTGAGTGCCGTTGGCGGGATGAAGGCACAGGTGATCCGATGGCGCCGCAGCAGATCGATGGCCCGTTCGGGCACGAACCTGTCCGGCGTCGCGACGACGGGACAGCCCAGCGAGAGTGCCGTGAAGAGGACGTCAAACAGGCCGCCGATCCAGGCCCAGTCGGCCGGAGTCCAGAACACGTCCTGTGGCTGCGGAGCGTTTCCGAATGCGGTTCGAACGCCGGGCATGTGCGCCAGGAGAACCTGGTGCCCGTGGAGGGCGCCCTTGGGGTTGCCGGTCGTCCCTGACGTGTAGATGATGATCGCAGGCGATTGCGGACCGGTGAGCACACGCCGGGTGGACTCCGGTTCGGCGTCCAGTTCCGTGTCGTAGCGGTGAAGGCTCCCGCAACCGGTTTCGGGATGCAGTCCATTCTCGCCAACGACCAGGACGTGCTGTATCTCGGGGGTCTTTGCGAGTGCCTCCTTGACCCGGTCGTAGCATTGCTCATCTATGACCAGGACCTTGGCCCCGGAATGCTGCAGGCGGTAGGCCACGGCTCCGGCACCGAATTTGATGGACAGCGGAACCGTGACGAAGCCGCCGCGGAAGCTGCCCAAGTGCGCGGTGAGCACCTCGATTCCCTGGGAAACCATGACGGCGACGCGGTCCCCCTCTTCGAGGCCCCAGCGCTGCAGCAGACCCATGAACTTCCTGCTCAGCGAGCCCAGCTGTCCAAAGGAATAAGTCGAGACGGAGCCTCCGCGGTCGACGATCAGCGCCGGATCATGGGATGGCTGGAGGTCGGTGCAAGCCTCGGCAATATTGAACTGCTCCGGAACGCGCCATCGAAAGGCTTCCGCTTCCAGATCCTGCCACCATGCGTGCGCGGTACTGGTGGTCACGGCGCTGCCTGCTCTTTCGTGACCGGCAGGTCCAGCGCCTCTGACCGCCCTGCGACGAGCAGGGAGAAGTTTCCATCGAGGACGACCACACCATCCTGGTTAATGAGATTGGCCGAGCTTGTCACGACGGCCGAACGGTTGTCCTTGCGCGGGCTCACCGCGGAGATTTCAGAAACCGCGTACACCAGGTCGCCGAAGAAGGTCGGAGCCTTGAACCTCAGGTTGTCGAGGCTGTAGAAGCACTGGAGGTAGCTCGGGTGAAGTTCCACCAGCCCCAGCAACGTAGAGATCATGAGGGCGCCGTGCGCAATCTGTCGCCCGAAGCGTGTCTGCTCGGCATAGCGCGCGTTCGTGTGCAGGGGGTGGTTGTCCCCAGTCAGTTCACCGAAGGACCGCACGTATTCCTCGGTGATGACGCGGGAGCCTGTCCTGGCAATGTCACCGACTTCGATTTCTTCAAAGGGTTTGGAGATCACGTTTCTGTCCTGTTCAAAAGTGATGTGTTTCATGGCTGGTTGCGGGGGCCTGCCCAGCAAGGAGCGGGCAGGCGCCCGCGACCACGGCCCGGCGGTTGGGGCGTCCGGAATGGAAGCGATCATGGGCGCGACGGACGGCGCCGCCCGGGTGCCGATCCGGCCCGTCGTCCTTCCCCGCGGGAGGTTCGCCGCCGGCCGTTCGCCGCGGCCGGCGGTTCTCCTCCGCTAGTTCTTGGCGATATTCAGAACATGGACATCCGTGAACTCGTTGACGCCCTCGGTGCCGAACTCCACGCCTAAACCGGACTGTTTGCGCCCGCCGAACGGCACGTCCGGCTGGAGCGCGAAGTGCTGGTTAACCCAGCTGGTGCCGCATTCGAGGCGATCGGCAACGGCGGCCGCCCGCTCGATGTCGGCGCCCCAGACCGAAGCCCCCAGTCCATAGGCGCTGTTGTTCGCACGAGCGATCGCATCTTCGAGATCGTCGTAGGACATGATCGATCGGATGGGGGCGAACGTCTCCTGGGTGACAAGCGGCGAATCCTCGCCGATGTCCCGCACGACAGTCGGCTCAACGAAGTAACCCGGACGATCCAGCACGTTGCCGCCGGCGATGATCGTCCCCTGCTCCTTGGCCAGCTGCAGGTACCCCTTGGCCGCTTGGAACTGCTTGGCGTTCTGAAGCGGACCGAAGTCCGTGTCGGGTTCGAGGCCGGGACCGATCTTGGCAGCCTTGGCAAGGCGGGCGATCTCGTCGCACAGTTCGTCGTAAATCGACGAATGGGCATAGATGCGCTTGATGTTGATGCACACCTGGCCGCTGTTGGCGAAGGCCCATTTGAACAGCTCCGCCGCGGTCTTCCTCACCTCCGCGTCGTCGAGGACGATCGCCGGGTCGTTGCCGCCGAGCTCCAGCGTGACGCGCTTGAGGGTGCTGGCGGCGCTGGCCAAGACCGCCTTGCCCACGGCAGTCGATCCGGTGAAGGAGATCTTCGCGACATCGGGATGCCCGGTGAGCACCGGCCCGGCCGATCCTCCGTCCCCGATGATGTTGACGACGCCCGCCGGGAACAAGTCGACGAGGAGCTCTCCCAGCAGCATCGCGTTCAGGGGCGTGGTCGGCGATGGCTTGATGACCAGCGTGTTGCCCGTCAGGAGAGCCGGGGCGAGCTTGTACATCCCTTGGAAGAACGGGAAGTTCCACGGGAGGATCGCAAGGACGACGCCCAGCGGCTTGTGGTGGATCTCGATGCGGGCTTGGTCGTCGTCGCGCACCACCTCCGGTCCCGGCCGCAGCGCGGCAAAAGCCCGGGTGAAGGCGATCGCGGCATCGACGTCGCCCCGCGATGCCGCCAGTGGCTTTCCTTGCTCCAGCGTCACCAAGCGGGCGAATTCGTCGGCCCGCTCTTCGATGGCTTCGGCTAGCGCCTCCAGCAATGCTCCCCGTTCCGCAACGGGGAGCCCCGTCCAAGCGGGAAAAGCCTGCTTCGCCGCGCGGACCGCCTCGTTGAGTTGTTCCACGCTCGCCACGGGGCTCGCAGCAAGAATTTCTTCGGTGGCCGGGTTGATCACGTCGAAGGTCTCGGCAGCGTCGACGAGACTTCCGTTGATCAGCATCCGGAACGAGTGGGCCGAAAGGTCATCGGTCGGGGTTGTGGCGGTCGTGGCTTCTAGATTGGCTGACATCGTCGTTGATCCGTTCTTCTAGGGGTTTATTGAAGGATGGTTCTGCTGGGGCACGGCTGCGTTCCGTCCGTCCCGGCCCGCAGCAAGGCGGTCGCGCAGTTCGCGGCGCCGGATCTTGCCCGTGTCTGTCATCGGCAGTGCGGGCACAAACTCGATCCCCGCCGGGGATACACGAGCGGGATAGTTTTCGTTCACCAAGCGGAGGATTTCGGCCTCAACCGCCGGCCCCGGGGCGACGCCGGGGGAAAGGACCGCATAAGCGACGATCGCCGGGTGGCTCGATTCCCCGGGAACACCGACCACGGCAGCCGAACGGACCGCTGGGTGGGAAGCGATACAGGCTTCGATCTCCGACGGACTGATTCGATACCGATCGACTTCGATCACATCGTCGTGGCGGGAGGCATACCAGAAGTATCCGTCGCCGTCCCTGATGGCGAGATCGCCGGTGAGTAGCCACTCCCGGTTCGGCGTGAACTTGTTGCGGGTGGCCTCGGGCTGGCCCCAATACTGCATGAAGACGACCGGGCTCGTGGACCGCACCGCGATCTCGCCCACTTGACCCACCGAGATGGGGAGGCCGTCGCCGTCCAGGATTTCGACTTCGTGGCCCGGGTAGGCGCGTCCCATGGAACCGGCGCGCTTCGCCCAGACCTCGGAGTTTCCCACGATGTAGTTCGCTTCTGTTTGCCCGTAGATCTCGTTGACCGAGGTCCCGAAGGATTGGTTGGCCCACTGCACCAGGTCCGGCGGCAAGTGCTCGCCACCGCTCATCATGGTTCGGAGATTCACCATCGGGGAGTCCACTCCGGCCGCTCGCATCAATTGCAGTTCACGGGGCGGAAGGAAAACGTTCCTGACTTTTTCCGACGCCATGATCCGCACGGCGTCATCGGGGTCGAAGGGACCGCGCGTGGCCACGATCGTGCGCCCGTGGTAAAGGACCGGCAGAAGGGCGTCGAGGAGGCCGCCGATCCAGGCCCAGTCCGCAGGAGTCCAGAAGATGTCATCCGCCCGGGGGAAGCCGTTGTGGGCCATCTCGAACCCCGGAAGATGCCCCAGGAGGACCCTGTGTCCGTGGAGCGCGGCCTTGGGCCGTCCGGTTGTCCCGGACGTATAGAGCAGAGCCGCCGGCGAGTCCGGCGTCGTGTCTGCGGCCTCAAGCAGCGGGGAAGATGAGCGCACCGCCGACCAGAAATCGCGGTCGTCCGATGCCGGCCCGTCAACGACGAGGACGTCGATTCCCTCCAGGGCCGCCACGAGCCCCGCATGACGGGTGTCGGTCACCACGGCGCGCGTGCCGCTGTCCATGACGCGTTGGCAAACTTGCTCATCGTCCAGCAGGTGACTGATCGGAACCGCTACCGCACCGATCTTGTACGTCGCGAGGTGTGCGATCGCGGTTTCAACGCATTGGGGCAGGATGATGGACACCTTGTCACCGATGTAGAGACCGGCCCTCCGCAGCCGGTTGCCCAGCTGGTTGGAGGTGCTCGAGAGTTCCCCAAACGTGAACTCCCGACGGATTCCACGCCCATCAAGGTCCACCACCGCCAGCGTGGCCGGTTCATGACAGTCCGAGCAGGCGACGCCCATGTTGAAACGCTCGGGAAGCGGCCAGGGTTCCGCCGCGGAACGGCCTGACCGGCTCACCGCCCCCGTCCACATATCGCCCCGTCGGAATTGCATCATGGACCCACATTATGATGCGCCTCACACTTAAGGTATGTGGCAAGGCTCCGCCAAATCGGCTATCTTTTAGATTCACACTCCAAGACGAGAGATTGAGTCACATCACCGTCGATGTGGTCGTCGTGTGCTCCATCGGCCCGTCCTGGGCGGGTGATTGCTAGTTTTGCTTCGAAAGAGAGGGGCATCAGGTGACTTCTGCCCGGATGGCCACCGTGCCCCTCGGCGACACGACGCCGTACCAGCTCGCCCAGGTCGTCCATGACGAAGCGGCCCGGTTGTTCGGATCGGATGACGCCGCCCTTTGGATCCACGACCCGGTCCGCAGCCTCATCCACCCATATGGACAGCCCGAGGAAACCCATGCCGTCCCGGTTCCCCTGGATTTCCGGGTCGACGTAGATGGACTCCGCGAGGCTTCCACGTCGGAGGGCTGGGGAAGGATTGCAGCCGCGAGTTTCGGCTCAGAGTTCGTCACCGCCCCCGGCCGTCTCTGGGTGCTGCCCTTCGAATTCCCGGAAAAGTTGCTGGCCGGAATTGTGCTGCTGGGAGCGCGACGTGCGTTCGAACCCCGCAACGTGCCCCCCGAGGATACCCTCTCCTTCACCCGGCAAACCGTCAGCCTCCTGGCCAATCATCTGGAGCTGACCGCGGCCCGCCGGAACCAGGACAGGCTCAATGCCTTGTACAAGACGGCCGGCGAGATGTCGTCCCACCTGGACGTGGATGTCGTGTTGCGGACGATCATCGGCAATGCCTGCAAACTGCTTAGTGCGCCGATCGGCTACATCATGCTGGTTGATCCCGCCGATTCGCACATCTTCATGCGCGCCGCAGAAGGCACCCAGCACCCCGAGTTCCAGCGGTTGCGACTGCAGCTCGGCGCCGGGCTCGGCGGCGTGGTGGCGCAGCACCACAGCTCGTTCTTTACCGAGGACTATTTGAACGACAAACGGATCAACCACCACCCTGTGGTCGACAACGCGGTCCGCCAGGAGGGCATCAGAAGCATCCTCGGATCCCCGATGTCGATGAGGGGCGAATTCGTCGGTGTCCTTTACGTCGCGGACCAACGGGTCAGGCACTTCTCCGACGACGAGATCGCCCTTCTCGAAGGCCTGGCCCTGCATGCCGGGTTGTCCATCGAAAATGCCCGGTTGTACGAACGGGACACCGCCGCGCTGCGTGAACTCCGGAAGAGCTCCGAGATCATCCGGGCGCAGAACGATCTCCTGATGAAGGCGGACGCGGCGCAAAAGAGACTCTCGGCAACGCTGTTGGCAAGCGAAGGCCTTCCGGGGATCGCCGCGGTCGTCCAGGAATTGATCCACGCCCCGACGCTGATCCTCGACAGCCACCACCAGCGGTTGGCCGGTAGCGGAGAACCCCGAAGTGACATCGGCAGAACCATCTGGGAGCGAGGCGTCACCCCAAAGCTGGCGGGTTTCAGCCAGATCAGACGAACGTTGACGGACCTCGGACGAACGACGCGTCCCGAACCACCCAGCATACCAAAGGCCGGCAGCAACGAATGGCAAACAGTCCCCGTCCATGCCGGTCATGAATTTCTCGGCAGCATCTGGGTGTTCCCGAACGAACCGCTGGACGAGACCGACCAGCCGATCCTGGAGCGCGCCGCCATCTCGGTCGCATTGGAGATGCTCCGCGAACGTTCGGTATTCGAAGCGGGCCAACGGCTTCGCCGCAACCTCGTCGACGAGATCCTCAGCGAATCGACCACCGACCAATCCGTCGTCAACCGTTGGGCCGGACAACTCGGTTTCCAGCTCTCGGGGAAGGAACGGTTGTGCGTCGTCAAGTCCTCGTCCGATGTGACCCACGCCCTCGACGCCGCACCATGGTGTCTCTTCAGCACCAAGTACCGCGACAACATCGTCGCCCTTCTCGCCCCGGATGCGGACTTGGTGCCCAAAGTGGGGGGTTTGCTGCATGCGGCGTCCGCTCCTGGGCGGTCGCCGCACGCCGTCATATCCAGCCCGCTGGCGCCTGGCCAGACCTACCGCATGGCCTACCGGCTGTCACAACGCGTCCTCGATCTGTTGGGCAGTGAAAACCAGGCACGGGTCATCGACCTGGACCGAGCCCGAGTCCTTGCCTTGCTGTTCCGGGAGGGAGACCGAGAAACGGCGCGGCACTATGTAGAGGCGTGCCTCGGCGCCGTCATCGCACGCGATCCAGCGGGCGATCTCGACCTCGTCATGACGCTCGACGCGTATTTGGCCTCCGGCCACCGTCCGACCCCCGCGGCCAAGGCGCTGCACGTCCACGTGAACACGGTTTACTACCGCCTCACTCTGCTGACCGAAATCCTTGGGGACATCCGGGACCCTGTCCGGGCACTCGACCTCCAGGTGGCCTGCCTCGTGTACCGGCTGTTGAAGGGGGACTGACAAGGGCACCTGTTGGGCAGCATGGCCGCCTCAGGACCAGGAACAATCCCGGCCCTTCATCCCCCGAAGAACATCGAGGCGAACATCGCCGCCATCGTCACCGTCGCTCCGAGATTCACCAGGCGGCCTCCCACCGGGTGCGGCTGAGGTTGCCGCGCCGCGTTTCCGGGTCGTTGGACTAGATTTCTTGACATGTGCAGGATGAGGCCGGAGAACTGCACTACGGCGACCCCAAGGAACACGGCGGCCAGCGGGGCCGCCATGCCGAGCATCCCGATCGCGGCTCCTGGGGTGTTGCCGGAAGAGTACCCCGAGCCACCATGCGAGTGCCCGGCAGTTGCGGCGAGATCCGCATGACCGATATGTCCGGAGCGTGTCACGCACATCATGGCGATCATGCAGGCCATGGCGCCCATCATGGCGCCGCTACCGAGGTCGCCGAAGGCCCACTTCCCCACCCCACCGTACCGGGCACGGATGCTCGCGTGAATGATGAACCATAACGCCGCCGAGGAAAAGAACACCAATTGCACGAGCGGGGCGACGAACCCATCGGGGAGGACCATTGCCACCATGGCCAGGCTCATGGCGGCATGGAAGCCGTGGCCTATTCCCCCCGGCCAGCCCGAGCGGAAAGCCTGGATCAGGGAATAGGCGCAACAGGGCACCAGAACGGCGACATACATGAACGTGGCGATGTCACGATCCACTTCGAACTCCTGACGCTCCCGCTACGGGCGGGCGCATCGATCGGCGTCGTATCGATGAAGCCGCCAGCGAACAATGTGGAGCGGCCCGGAGCGCTGTCCGCTCGGGCCGCTCCACGGACGGCGACCGGTCAGCCGTGGCAATGACGGCCGGGGTTCCCCGGCACGTCGAGGGCCGGGTTCCGGTCGAAGAAACCAACAGGCTTGAGCTTGAAGCCCGCGTAGTCGACGGGCATGATCGGCCAATCCTCGGGCCGCGGGAAATGCGTCAACCCGAAGGTATGCCACAGGACGATGTCCTGGCCGTCGACGTCCCGGTCGGCGGCAACAAAGCTGGGCAAGCCCGCCCCTCCGGGATGTTGGTTCACAAAGTCGCCCGCGGGATACCGCTCGGCGGGATCGTATTGGGTCACCCAGAGGCTCCTGGTTGCGAAGGTGGCCCGCTTGTGGACCGACGAGGATTCATCGGACAACATGACCGGCTGGTTCTCCGGATGCAGGGCGTAGGCGACGTTCCGTCCCAGCCTGTTCTTCACCTCTGGATTAACGATGTGCCAGACCCGCCCCGTGCTGCCCTCGGCCAAGCGCTGGGCCTCGGATTCCCGCTTCAGGCGTGTTATCGAGCGTGTGAAGGCATTCCCATAGGGGTTCTCCGGGCTCACCGGAAGCCGGACGGCCTCCACCTCGTCGACCGCGTTGACTGGACCATCGACCATCATGTCGAGGCGCGCCGAGAACAGGTGCTGGTGGAACGGCGCGCCCAGGCCGGGAGCCATCTCCGTTGCGTACTTGTCGTCTTCGCCCCGAAAGGCGTTGGCGAAGACGACACCGGTCGCCTTGACTTCCAACTCGATCGTTCCGTCCAGATAGAAGTACCAGTAGAAGCCGTAGTCGTAGTTGCCGATCGTCGTGAAGAAGGAAACAACGAGCCGGCGTTGGCGGCGGGTCTCGGACATGCCGTTGAACATGTCGTTGTGCTTCCACAGGACGCCGTAGTCTTCCTCATGGATACAGATGGCGTTCTTCAGGGTCCGCGGCTCTCCCGCCTCGGTGGGAACCATCGCGTCCAGGTAGTGGATCTCCCCCAGGCAGTCGCAGCCGAGCTGGAGGGAATTGGTATACCTCGAGAAGAGGTACTCGCCGGTGTCGAAATAGTTCTGGTAGAACCGTGTCGGGTTTGGATCGGCGTAGTTCACGACCATCTCCGCAATCGAAGCGCGGTATATGATGGGCCGAAGCCGCTCGCCTTCGGCGAATCCGACCTGGTGGAGGATCAGCCCCTCACGCATGTCGAAGCCGACCCGCAGGTTCCAGTTTTCCCAGTCGATGACGTCGTCGACGACCGTAAAGCTCGGCCCCTCGGGCTGGGTGATCTCGATCGGTTTGAGCGTGGTCCGCTCCAGCCTGGCGTGGGGCTCGTCGTTCCAGACGGACCGCTCGGACGGGACGGGCAGCACCTCGTCGTCGATGATTTGCGTGGCGGCTCCGAGTCGGAGATTCACGTAGGCCACGAGGCCATCGACAGGGTGCCCCCACGGCATGTCGGTCGGATGCTTCTGGGCAAACCCGACGACCCTGACATACCGCTCTCCTCGCTCGTCTTCGAATCCGAACGAGCCGGCTGAGAGCGGGACTGCCCGGACCTGCTCGATGCTCAGGCCCCGCCGCTCCAGAGCTGCGATCCACCGGGGATCCTGTCGGACGATTTCCTCCACGGTCTCGAATTCTTCGTCGAGGATCGGAACGTGGCCGGCGGTGGCCGTATCCAAGATGTCGTTGCGCACGATCGTCCTGCCCGTTATGGAGACGATCAGGTCCCGTTCGGTACCGTCGCTGCGGTCCAGCAGGAAGACCCTGGCCAGCCGCTCAATGCGGTCGCCGGACGTGAAATTCAGCACCGTGTTCTTGTGGGGCTCCTCCAGACCGATGTAGACGAAGCGGGCCGTTGACATCAATAGTCCGGAATCGGCAACGACCTCGCGGACGACGTCGACCTCCTCCGCCGACAGCCTGGACAGCGGATGTATGAGGTCCAGCCTCTGCGTTGTGCCCTCAGCACTTGACGTAGTCACGCGTTATTCCTTTCAGCCGAGCTTTCGATATTAATACTGGGTCGTATCGCCGCCACAACCCACCCCGACGCGAACGACGCGAGAATCAAAAGCCCCACGATGATCCCCAGAGCGAGGTCTCCGACGAGCAAGGGCAGATTGGCGACAGTGATCCACAGGGCCATCAGCAGGCCCAGGAAGCCAAGCCCGGGCGCGACTTTCGTCTTCCAGAGCCGCGGGTCACGGATCTTCGCGAAAAAGACGAGGACGGCCAGGCAGGTCAGGAGCATCAGGGCCAGGATTCCCACTGTGGCAATGCCGACGAGCCAGGTGAAGACCTGCGCCACCGGGTCCAGCCCAAAGGATGCGAAAAGCACGATCAGGAGGACGGCCGAACCCGTTTGGACCATTGACCCGATGTGCGGGGAATTGTGCGTTGCATGGCCCTTCCCGAGAGCTCGCGGCAGCGCACCGCTCTGCCCCAGGGCGAATAGATAGCGGGCGATCACGTTGTGAAACGAAAGGACGCAGGCGAACACACTGCCAATCAAGACCCATTGCAGGATGTCCTTCGCGATCGGCCCCATGACGATGCTGGCCGTATCGGCGAGCATCGACTCCGGCTGCGACTCCGCGCGCGCCACCGCCGCGGCGTCTCCCCAGGCCGAGACCATTGTCCATGCCACGAAGGCGTAGAAGACACCGATCAGCAGGAGTGCCCCATAGGTCGCGCGCGGGATCGTCCTGGCCGGGTCGCGGGCCTCGTCGCGGTAGATCGCCGTGGCCTCGAATCCGATGAAGCCGGAAATCGCGAACATCAGGCCGAGGGCCGGCGAGCCGGAAAAAATCTCAGACGGTGTGAAGGCCGCGGTGGACATTCCCTCCGGCCCTCCGCCCCGGAAGAGAACCAAGACCCCGATGAGCAGGCAGAGCATGACTTCGACGACGAGGAGCACACCCAGCACCTTGCTGGAGAGATCGATGTTCCGGTAGCCCAGGAACCCCACGACTGCCACGGACAGCAACGACCACAGCCACCACGGCAAATCGGGGCCGCCGAGGGTGGCCGTTAAGCCCTGCAACACCGCCCCCATGAACGCATGGACCGCGACCTGCACGGTTGTGTAGACCAGAAGGGCAAGGAATGCTGCGCCAAGACCGCAGCGGCGGCCGATTCCGCGAGTCACATAGGCGTAGAAGGCCCCGGCGCTCGGAACGAACGGTGACATTGCAATGAAGCCGACGGCGAACAACCCCAGGATCAGCGCCCCGACGACGTACATGATCGGGAACGCCGGCCCGTTGCCGACGGTCAGCGCAACGGGGACTGTGGCCCCCACCGTCGTGAGCGGTGCCGCCGCGGCAACCACCATGAAGATCACAGCTCCGGGACCCAGCGAGCCTGTCAGCCTTCGCGCGGTGCTCTTCCCTTCCGTGGGAATACGGGTTTCTTCTAACATGTCATTTCATCCAATCCGGGCTTTGTCATCTTGCACGGCGTCCTCCGGACGCGGCTACGTCGAGTGTTCCTGGACCGTGACCTTGGCCCATGAGTTCTTATCAAGGTCTGGATGGACTGGTCCGGTAGGACCGTCCAGAACCAGCGTCGCTCCGACAAGAATGGACCAGCGCCGTTGCCCGCCCATCGCTCCAACGAGGCGATGAAATGACCATATGGCGTGCGTCACATCCTGACCATGGATCAGGAGTCTAAAAATCTCATCTCGCATTGGACTACAGATCCAAATCCTCCGAAAGGCTCACGGGCAGCGTCCGGATCAGGAGAAACAGAAAATTTTCAGTATCCGCAGGCCTAGCCTGACCAAAATGAACATCCAATAGGAATTCTTTCAAATGGAGATGCGCGCTGCTCCCGACAAGGAAAATGCGACACCGCCCGAAGACGTGGCCACGCCAAAAGAAGACCTTTCCCCACAATCGATCACAACCCCGGCGGATCCTTCCCGGTCACTTGCCAACAAGATCCGCACCCGCCATCTTCAACGAGCCAAGAACGAGGGCACACCGGTCTCGAACCCGTCCGCCTGCAACCGTTGGCCACGGGAGAGCCCGGCGCCTTTCGGCCGACCGGGTTCCTGCCGCCTTCCAGAGGCATTGCTGCGCACGCCCTCCTTCGACATGCTGCCCTGCTCCCAGGCCTTCTTATCGATCGCAACGGCTGGAACACTTCCCGGTTCCGTGCACTTTCAGTCCCCCAGCCTGTCTTGGAAGGGGTGCAGTGCCCGGGCACGGTGCGTCTCCGGAATCGTAGTTACGGTCGCGCAAAAGAGGCCGGGGCCACAGCCGCACCCTCCTCGCTGGGGCGCGGGCAGTTTGGGACGCGATGGCCGGCCGGCACGTCCTCCCCCGACAGCGGCGAGATCACCAGATCACCGTCCTTGTCCAGGCGCACCGGTCCGCCCACGGAGGACAGAACCACCTCGAGCTCCCCGAGCGCCTCGCCCAGTTCGTCCTCGGCCGCGGGCAGCGCGCGGGCGGGGTCGGCGGCCTTGCCCACCAGCTGGCAGAACTCTGCGCGCCACAACCCCCACTTGTCCGGGGTCAGCAGGTAGGCAGCCGGGTCGGAGTAGCGACGCGAGCCCGGCACGAACACGTCGCCGGTGCGCAGCGCGTCGCGCAGGGCAAGCAGCGTTCACAGCTCCCGGTAGTGCTGGTAGGCGCACGTGTTGCGGGACGTGGCCAGACTCTCCAAATTCCGAAGGCCAGCCAGAGTGGGCTTCCCACGGAACTCCTCGGCACAGCCTCAAGTGGCGCGGCCATATCCGGCTCCCCTGTCCGGCGTGTCGAGCCGGATACGCCGGCTATTTCCAAAGGTCTCCGGCAAAGTGGTGCCCACTCTCCGTTGGCGTTTCAGCCCGGCCTAATACTGGCCGACTATGGGTGGCTATAGACCTTTGAACAGGACGAATATGTAGGCTGGGAACAACTATCCGGATCCACGGCTTTGAGTTTCAAGGAAGGTTGCACTTTCCAACCGAGTCCTACGTCAATCGGGTCGCCGGCAAACCGGTCTCGTAGCGCGGCCCCGGGGTCCACTCAATCAATGACGCGGATATCGCAACCGCCGCGACCTGCATTGAGCGCAATCGATACTGCAAAACTCACTTCAGGGTATACTATTGCAGTAACCGTGAGGAGGAATGATGTCTGATGCGCTCGCACTTGCTGACCTTGCTGCCGAACAGTGGGGCCTCGTTACGACATCGCAGGCCCGCGGTCTCGGCATGTCTGCCCAGACTGTAGCTCGACTGACCAATCAGGGGGCGCTTGAGCGCCTGACGCACGGCGTTCACCGGGTGGCGGGAACTCCTCCGTCGCCTCTCGATGAGCTTCGTGCGGCCTGGCTTGCCCTGGACCCGACCCGCCGCCAAAGCGAACGCCTTCGCGACAAGGACCCGATCGCCGTCGCCTACCGCTCTGCAGCGGCAATCCACGAGCTTGGAGATCTCGAGGCAGATCGGTTTGAGTTCATCAGCGGCGCCCGCAAGCAGACCCGGCGCCCGGACATCCGGCTCCACCGCGGCCAGATCGATCCGGGCGAGTGGACGACAGTGGAAGGCCTTCCGGTGACCTCGGTCCTCCGGACCGTGGCCGACCTCGCGGCGGAGCATGTTGACGGCGGGCACCTAGCGACCGTGGTGCGAGATGCGCTCACTCGACGGCAAGTCGATGACCAGCAGCTCGCCACGGCGCTTCGACCCTATGCGCACCACTACGGCGTACGGATGGGCGACGGTGAGGCTCTCCTCTCACGATTCCTCCAGGAGTCCGGTGTCTCCGTGCCGATCGGTCGAGCTGTCGAGCTTGCTGGTGCGATGCCGATGCCCGGTAACGCTCGGGATCTTCAGCGCCTCTCGGAGCAGCTTGCATCGATCCAGAGCGCGATCGCACCCGCTGCGCGACTCACTGAGCAGATCGTCAACTCGCCAGCGATGAAGGCGGTTGCGGATCTCGCGAGGCGGGCTCAGTCGCCGGCCATGCAGCGGCTCGCCAAGCAAAATGCGGAGGTGGCCGAGATGTCCCGGCTTGCCCGCACGATCAGTGAGTCCATCAATTTGTCAGATTTCGAACCCAAGAAGCAGGAGAACAGCGAGTGAGCATGGTCAATGGCTCAACCCACTACTCCAGCGCTAATGCCTTCCGGCGGGCGCTGGAGGACCGGCTCAAGAGCGAGGCAAAGGCCTGCGGGCAGGCCCTCGGAGAGCTGCGTCGGGAGTTTTTGTTCCAGCGGTTCCTCGCACTGATCTTCTGTGCCCCCGACGGTCAATGGGTTCTTAAGGGCGGGGCGAGCCTGCTGATGCGCCTCGCGGAGGCGCGGTTTTCCAAGGATCTGGACCTGCTGCATCTGGGTGAGCTGTCAGCGAGGAGGCAATTGCCGAGCTCCGGGATCTCACGGCTTCACGCGAGGGAGACCACCTGACCTTCGTCATCGAAGACGGGATCTCGTACAGCCGGACCAACCCGGTCGTCGAGATCCGTGTCAATGCCTACATCGGCGCCAAATACGACAGCTTCCCGATCGACTTGGCGCGCGAGCTGCACCTCCTGGCCGTGCCCGAGCGGGTCCGGCCGAAGCCTGTGGTCGATGTCCCTGGCCTGGCCGAGCTCCCCGAGGTCGTGGTGTACCCGCTCACCGATCAGGTGGCCGACAAGGTGTGCGCGATGTACGAGCTCCACGGCCGCCTTCAGAACCCGTCCTCGCGCTACCGCGACCTGGTCGATCTGGCACTCATCACCTTGACCTGCGAGTTCGACGCCGTGCCAGTCACCAGAGCCCTACACTCGGAAAGCAGGCGGCGACGCATGCAGCTCCCCGCGGAGATGGTGCCCCCGGGGCCACAGTGGTCGGCCGGCTACAGGGCCACTGCGCGCAAGACCAAGATAGCCAAGGCGCTCCACAGCATGGACGCCGCCTTGGAACACGTCGGGATCTGCCTCAATCCGCTTCTCAGCGGCTCACGCGAGCGGGGCAAATGGCGGCCTGGGCGCGGCTGGTCCGACTGAGCGTGGAGTCGGCACGCAACCAGCTCCCGCAGATACACGACCGATTAGGACGAACTCTCGGCCGCCAAGACTGATTGACGGCTAGGCGGTGGCCAGTTCCACGGGATCGAGTAGCTAGGTCTCAGCCGTCGAGCGTCCCCATCATCTCGGGCGCGTAGCGGGCGCCGGTAACCACGCCGCGGGGAGCCGCCGCCTCGATGGCAGCAACGTCCTCAACGGTGAGGGCAACTTCGGTCGCAGCGACGTTCTCTTCCAGGTAGCGGCGGCGTTTGGTGCCGGGGATCGCGACCGCTCCCTGATGCTGTACCCAGGCGAGCGCCAGCTGAGAGGGCGTGACGCCCTTCGCGGATGCGATGCGGCGGACCTCGCGGACGACGTCGAGGTTGTGGTCGAAGTTCTCGCCCTGGAAGCGGGGGTCAGTCCGGCGCCAATCGTCCTCGGCGAAATCATCGGGGCTGGTGATGGCACTGGTCAGGAAGCCACGCCCCAGCGGGGAGTAAGCTACCAGGCCGATCCCCAGTTCCCGGAGGGTGTCGAGCACCCCGTTGTGTTCGATGTCTCGCTCGAAGAGCGAGTACTCGGTCTGGACGGCGGTGAGTGGATGCACGGCGTGGGCACGCCGGATAGTCTGGGCGGATGCCTCGCATACACCGATGTGGTGAACCTTGCCCTGGGCTACCAGATCGGCCATCGCGCCGACGGACTCCTCGATGGGCACCCCGGGGTCTATGCGGTGCAGGTAGTACAGGTCGACGTAATCGGTCCCCAGATGCCGCAGGGAACGTTCGAGGGCCCGGCCTATGTACTCCGGCCGGCCATTGAGGCCGAGTACGCTGCCGTCGTCTGTGATTTCGACGCCGGTCTTGGTTGCCAGGACAGCCTCGTCCCGGCGACCCGCCAGCGCCCTGCCGAGGAGCTGCTCGTTGACGAAGGGGCCGTAGCTCTCGGCTGTATCCAGCAAAGTGACGCCCAGCTCGAGCGCACGGTCGATCGTGGCCAGCGACTCGGCCTCGTCAGTCGCACCGTAGAAGGCGCTCATACCCATGCAGCCGAGTCCTTGAGCGCCCACGGTCAGGCCCGGGCGGCCCAGTGTGCAGTGTTCCATGAACTTCCTCTGTCGATAACTAACTGGATAGATACTTACCGTAGGCCGAGGGTGATTCGGGAGTCAATAACTAGATAGTTACTTGCTAGGGTGGCCGACATGCCACGTGATTCCAGCGCCACCCAGGCCAGATTGCTCGACGCCGCCTTTACCGAATTCGCCGCGTACGGCATTGCCGGGGCCCGGGTGGACCGGATCGCCGACGCCGCCGGGGCGAACAAGCGGCTGATCTACGCCTACTTCGGTAACAAGGAGCAGCTGTTCGACGAGGTCCTGCGACGGGCACTGACGGCAGGGGCCGAGTCGGTGCCGTTCGAGGTAGTTGACCTGCCCGGATACGCGGCGGCGATCTTCGACCACCTCGTCGCCCGACCCGACCTCATGCGCCTGCGGCTATGGAAACTCCTGGAACGTCCATCCGCCACCGGACTCGAGCCAGACGCCTTCACGCACAAAACCGCCGAGGTTGCCCAGGCACAGCAGCGCGGCGACCTGGCCCGAGACATGGGACCGGAAGATCTGCTGACCATGGTCCTCGCCGCCGCCCAGGCATGGTTCTGGGCCAGCGAAGGCGCGGACGCGCAGCCCTGGTCGGCGCAGCGACTGGCCGAGCACCGCGCCGCCGTCGTCGAGGCCGCCCGCCGGATCTGCGAACCGAAGCAGGCGCACCCTTAGCGGACCCAGAAATTGTGCGGCCATCCGATTCCGGCACCTTGCCGGGTCGCCTTCCTTGGAGCTTGGACCGTCAACCACCAACAACAGGTGAACGCGATATTCACCCGAGGCGCCGCATGGTTCGCAGCCTTCATCGGCAGATTAAATTGGCAGGTAAACTTGGTAGTTTGCCTGTGCATCTAGTAACGTCGCCAGCATGGATTCCAAAACTGACAACCTCCACGGCATCGGGAATGGCGTCGACGCCAGAGTCACGGAACTGCGGGTCGCGCTGGGGATGGTGTTTCGCAGACTTCGAGAGGAATCATCCGAGGGTCTCACCTGGTCCCAAGGTGCCGTCTTGTCGCGCTTGGACCGCGAAGGGCCGTCGACCGTTACCGGCCTCGCTCGCTCTGAAGGAGTCCGTAGCCAGTCCATGAGCGCGACTGTGGCCGTACTTGAGGAGCTCGGCTTGGTCGTGGGAAGCCGCGACCCGGGCGACCTCCGTCGAACAGTCCTCTGGGTTACCGACGCTGGCAAAGAGACCCTGGCTCGCGAACGGGATGCTCGGGGAGATTGGCTGTCCATTGCGATGAAGACCAACCTGACTGTCGATGAGCAGGCGCAGTTGATCGCCTGCGCGAATTTGCTGCGCCGCCTTGTTGCACCGAACGCTCTCCCTTAGCCATTCTTCAGTTTTTCGGGTTCGGCCGTCCCTGCCGGGACGGCCCATGTCTGCGCACCGGGGACGCCGACCACTTCCGCTTTACTCCCATGCTCGACAATGAAAGCGAACCTCAATGCCTATCACCACACTTGACACCTGCACCGCCCTCATTGCCGTCGATCTACAGGCAGGGATTGTTGCATATCCGATGGCGCATGCTCCTGACGACGTCGTGGGGCGTGCCGCACAGTTGGCTGCAGCTTTTCGGAGACATAACCTGCCAGTGGTGCTGGTCAACGTGGCGGGCAACGCACCCGGGCGTACAGATCAAGGCAGCGGCAACCATGAAGTCGCTGCGGGTTGGTCGGACCTGGTTCCCGAACTGAATCAGCACCCGGATGATCACACAGTCACCAAACTGACCTGGGGAGCGTTCCATAAATCCGCGCTGGATGAGCATCTGCGCGACCTAGGCGTCACTCAGATCGTGTTGACCGGTATCGCGACCAGCATCGGCGTGGAGTCGACCGCCCGCTCGGCCTATGAGCATGGGTTCAACGTGACACTGGCGATCGACGCAATGACCGACATCAGTGGGGTCAACCACCTTCACAGCATCACGAACATCTTCCCGATGCTCGGCGAGACCGGCACTACTGCCGAGATCTTGAAGATGCTGGACAAGACGCGGAGCTAGCTGTGCTTGACACGAGCAACGGCAGGCGGCTCAGGCCCGACAAACCGTTCGGTTGGACTTTCGTAGCACCCCTTCTTTGGGGGGCGGCGATGAACCCCATCAACAGCTCAATCATCGCTACAGCCCTACTCGCGATCGGGCACGCATTCGATGCAAGCGCGGGTCAGACCGCGTTGCTGGTCGCGAGCGTCTACCTGGCCAGCGCCGTTGCGCAGCCGACGATGGGAAAACTTTCCACGCGCTTTGGCGCGCGTCGCATCTTCGTGATCGGAATGGGCATCGTTGTTGTGGCCGGGATCATCGGAACGGTCGCCCCCACATTCGTCTGGCTTGTCGTCTCACGGGCGCTGATCGGCCTTGGAACCTCAGCCGGTTATCCGACTGCGATGGCCCTTATCCGGGAACGGGCGGAGCAGTTCAAGGCCGGGATCCCCGGCGGAGTTCTCGGCAGCATTGCCATCGCGGGGCAGATCACGGTTGCTCTCGGGCTTCCGCTCGGCGGGCTCTTGGTCGGCGCATATGGGTGGCGTGCCATCTTCTTCATCAACGTACCGATCGGCGTCCTCGGCATCATCTTCACCCTCCTATGGGTTCCTGCAGACCGACCGGTTGCGAGGGTGGCCGGCGAATCGCTCGTCACTGCCCTCGATGTGCTCGGCATCGTCCTGTTCGCCGGCGCAATCTTCGCATTGCTCGGATTCCTGTCCAACCTTCGCAACCCGATCTGGTGGCTGGTCCCTGTCGTTATCGTCGTCGCCGCGGCCCTGATCTGGTGGGAGCATCGCGCGCAGCGGCCGTTTATCGATGTCCGCATGCTCCGTCAGAATCATCCGTTGGTGCGCACCTACATACGCAACTGCGCGATGATGATCGCCACGTACTGCGTGCTCTACGGGATGAGCCAGTGGATGGAGGAGAGCCGAGGTCTCAGCCCCGCGACGGTCGGCTTGGTCCTCTTGCCGATGACTGCGGTCGGCGCAGTGGCGTCGGCAATTGTGTCGCGTCGGAATCAGGTTCGCGGACCCTTGGTTTGGAGCGGCGTTAGTGTCGTTGTCGGGGCTGCGGTGCTCGGGTTCGTAGACTCCTCTGTCAGCATTCTCGTGCTGGTTGTCCTCAGCGTGATCTTCGGGCTCACAGGCGGTCTGAGCAGTATCGGCAACCAAGCCGCGCTCTATAATCAAAGTGACGTCAAGGACATCGCCGTCGCGTCGGGGCTGCTGCGGACGTCGAACTACATCGGCGCGATCTTTTCCTCGAGCTTGATCGGTCTAGCCTTCGGGCAGACTGCTACGGACAGCGGACTCCGCATCATCTCGTACGTATTTGGAGGGCTCGGGATTCTCATCCTCTTGATGGCTACACTCGACCGAGCCATCCCACGAAGGGCGCGCTAGGCGACCCATCCACGGTGGGCTTTGGTATTGGCGGACGATCTATCTGGCAGATCTATCTGGCAATGAAGCGCTGAAGACTGCGCGGTGGATTTCCGTTAGGTCTGTCTTTCGCGATGCGCGGCCCGAGGCAGGCATTTCGACAACCTCGGTCGCGGCGATGTTCTCTTCCAGGTAACGGCGGCGCCTGGTTCCGGGGATCGCGGCCGCCCCCTGATGCTGTACCCAGGCGAATGCGTGCTGAGAGGCCGTGACGCCCTTCTCGGACGCAATGCGGCGATTTCGATGCCGGTCTTGGTGGCCAGCACGGGGCTTAGCCAAGATACGAACGAAGCTCGTCCATTGCCGTCCGCAGGATGCTCGTCAGATCGCTACCAGGTTCAGAAAGCCACTGCTCATAAGATGAGACTGCCAAGGCCAGGCTTACGTGGCCGGCAAGGCGCGGTAATAGCGCATCCGGCCTCATTTTCAGCCGGGCTGCCACGTAGTCCTCGATCACGGCCCGCCATGAGGCATACCGGAGAGCGGAGTGTGCCTGGAGTGTTGGCGTGTCCAGAATCAGCCTCATTCGGATGCGGTGTTGGGGCAACGACTGTTCGTCGAAGTCGTTGAATGCCACGACACACCGGTGAACGGCCTCCGAAACCGGTACCTCGAGCGGAACGCTTGCCAGCTGCGCGGCGAAATCGCGCAGGCTTTGGTCGAACTGGCCCCAGGGTATGTCGTTCTTGGAGGGGAAATAGCGGAACAGAGTCCGGCGTCCTACGCCCAAGGCCTCGGCTATTTGCTCCATTGTGGTGTCGTCAAAGCCCTGTTCCTCAAACAGCCTGAAGGCGGCACGCTCGATCGAGCCATGATCCGTTACGGCCCGACGGCCCGGGGAGCGCTTCGTGGCTGTGGTCATCGTAAGAACAAATTTAGCAGTCTTTTCGCCTGCCTCTATCTTTTTGGCGCTGAGTGCCATTATTCTGAGTCGTACTTCTCCGCACCCTTTCCGGAGATCCGTCAGTACAGGAGAAAACCGTGGAAAACGTGAACCCGAACCTTGAAAAAGCTACCTCCGAGGACGCCGACCTCGTCATCGAAGACCTCGTCGAGGACGTGTCCATCGATGGAATGTGCGGCGTCTACTAGACGCCGGGTAGACCCATGAAAATGACAAGCACCGGCACCATGCTCGATGAAGGGTGGGCACTGTCCCCGGCCGTCGCGCTGCGGCCGGAGCCGTTCGGTGCGATGGCGTACCACTTCGGCAACCGGAAACTCACATTCCTCAAGAAACCCGAACT
This sequence comes from Arthrobacter sp. NPDC058127, assembly GCF_042884555.1. NCBI lineage: Bacteria > Bacillati > Actinomycetota > Actinomycetes > Micrococcales > Micrococcaceae > Arthrobacter > Arthrobacter sp. NPDC058127. The sequence continues at coordinate 79,061 of NZ_JBHVTT010000013.1, forward strand.
CGTCAGGGTTGTGCGTTCCCTGAATGAATGCACGACCGTCCGGGAAGCGCTGGTGCAGGCCGGAATTCCCGAAGCCCAGTGGCACGCCTACCTCGGCGCGCTGCATAGTCTCGCCGCAACCAACATGATCCGCGCCAGTGAAGGAAGCAAACAATGAGCAAAGGCATCAGCACCCCTCTGGTGCGCCCTACGGGCGGATCCCTGGTGGACCAGTTTGAATTCGGACTCGACGCCCCGATCTGCCTGACCTGGGAGCTGACCTACGCGTGCAACCTGGCCTGCGTCCACTGCCTGTCCTCTTCGGGCAGGCGCGACCCGCGCGAACTGACCACGGAGCAGTGCGAAGCCGTGATTGACGAACTGCAGCGCATGCAGGTCTTTTACGTCAACATCGGCGGCGGAGAACCCACCATTCGACCGGACTTCTGGCATCTGCTTCAGTACGCGGTTGACCACCAGGTTGGCGTGAAGTTTTCCACGAACGGCATCCGCATCGACAAGGAGAAGGCCGCATTCCTGGCCTCCACACCCTACGTCGATGTCCAGATCTCCCTCGACGGCGCAACGGCCGACGTCAACGACTACGTCCGCGGACCCGGGTCCTACGACACCGCAATCCGCGCCCTGGAAAACCTCAAAGACGCCGGCTTCAAGGATGCGAAGATTTCCGTCGTCGTGACCCGGCAAAATGTTGGCCAGCTTGATGAATTCAAACGCATTGCCGATGAGCATGGTGCCACCTTGCGCCTCACCCGTCTTCGCCCCTCCGGCCGCGGGGCCGACGTATGGGACGAGCTACACCCGTTGCCCGAACAGCAGCGCACCATCTACAACTGGCTGATTGCCAACGGGGAAAACGTCCTGACCGGCGATTCTTTCTTCCATCTCGCGCCCTTTGGGGAGAGCCTGCCGGGCCTTAACCTGTGCGGCGCCGGCCGCGTCGTGTGCCTTATCGACCCGGTGGGAGACGTCTACGCCTGTCCCTTCGCCATCCACGAGACCTTCCTCGCGGGCAACGTGCTCAGCGAAGGGGGATTCAAGGAGGTCTGGCAGGAATCGGCGCTGTTCACCGAACTCCGTTCACCACAGACTTCCGGGGCATGCACCAAATGTGCGTTCTTCGACACCTGCCGCGGCGGCTGCATGGCCGCGAAATTCTTCACCGGCCTGCCCCTGGACGGACCCGACCCCGAATGCGTCCAAGGCTACGGCGAAGTGGCCCTGGCCGGAGACCGCAGCAGGCCACAACCCAGTCAAGACCACTCGCGCTCAGCGCTCCCAAAGCGGGCACAGCCCGTCATGGTGCAGATCGGGATGCGACCGGACATATCGGCTCCACCCGTTTCGGCCTGCGCCGCCAGTCCGCTCGCCGGCTTCCAGCCGTAGTCACCAGAACCATTCGAAAGGCAAGCATGTTCAAGAATCCCTGGGCGCAGAACCCCTGGTTCGAATCCGTGGCCGAGGCGCAGCGCCGGGCCAAAAAGCGACTGCCCGCCTCCGTGTACGCGGCCTTGGTCGCGGGGTCTGAGCGTGGGCTGACACTCGACGATAACACCGGCGCTTTCGGCGAACTCGGCTTTGCACCGCACGTCGTCGGCCACCCGGCCGAGCGGAACCTGGCTACAACAGTGATGGGTCAAGCTATCTCTCTCCCGGTCATCATCTCTCCGACGGGGGTACAGGCCGTGCACCCCGATGGTGAAGTCGCGGTTGCCCGTGCGGCCGCCGCTCGTGGCACCGTTGTGGGTCTAAGCTCGTTCGCGTCCAAGCCCATAGAAGAAGTGACCGCAGCGAATCCCCAGACGTTCTACCAGATGTATTGGACCGGAACCAGGGACCAGATGGTCAGTCGAATGGACCGAGCCCGTGCCGCCGGCGCCAAAGGCCTGATCGTCACAACGGATTGGTCCTTCTCCATGGGACGCGACTGGGGCAGCCCGGAGATCCCCGAAAAGGTCAACCTCAAGGCCGCCATCAGGCTCGCCCCCGAAGTGGCCCTCAAGCCCCGCTGGCTGGCATCGTTCGCGCGCGACCTGCCCGACCTGACCGCACCCAATCTCGCCCCGGTGGGCGAGAAAGGGCCCACATTCTTCGGCGCGTACTACGAATGGATGAAAACCCCGCCGCCGACTTGGGACGATATTACATGGATCACCACGGAATGGGGCGGCCCCGTGATGCTGAAGGGCATCTGCCGCGTCGATGATGCACTGCGCGCCGTCGGTGCCGGTGTCACCGCGATTTCCGTCTCCAACCACGGAGGCAACAACCTCGACGGCACCCCGGCACCCATCCGGGTCCTGCCGTCCATTGCCGCCGCCGCGGGCGACCAGATAGAGATCGTCCTCGACGGCGGGATCCGCCGCGGCAGCGATGTCGTCAAAGCGCTGGCCCTTGGGGCCCGGGCAGTGATGATCGGGCGTGCCTACCTGTGGGGGCTTTCCGCGAACGGGCAGGCCGGTGTGGAAAACGTCCTCGACATCCTGCGCGGAGGTATCGACTCTGCCCTGCTTGGCCTTAGCGTCCCTTCGGTGCATGACCTTCGACCCGAGCACCTTATTGTTCCTCCCGGGTTTGTTCGAGAACTGGGTGTTCCTGCGGCAGTTCGTTCGTGACTCTCCGCCAGCACGAGCTTGGTGGCCTCGCCTGGCCTGATGTACGTGAGCGACCCATGGTCATTGTCCCTATCGGGTCTACCGAACAACATGGGCCCCACCTGCCGCTGAACACGGACACTGTCGTCGCGACTGCCGTTTCAGAAGCAGTCGCTACAAGAATCGGCGATCACGTATTGGTGGCTCCCCCAGTGAGTTACGGCTCCAGCGGGGAGCACCAGTCCTTCGCCGGAACTGCATCCATTGGATCTGCTGCGCTGACGTTTCTTGTCATCGAGCTTGTCCGGTCCCTATCCACCTGGGCTGGACGAATCATCTTCATCAACGCCCACGGTGGAAACGTTGCCGGTCTTTCAAAGGCTGTGCGCCAACTGGTCGCCGAGCAACATGACATTGCGTGGCTGCCCTGTGTCGCCGAGGGCAGCGATCTCCACGCCGGACGGATGGAGACTTCGCTGATACTTCACCTCAAACCGGACACGGTCCGCTTGGAACGAAGCACGGCAGGCCACATCGGACCGCTTCCTGACATTCTCCCTCAGCTGAAGGCCGGAGGAGTCAGCGCCGTCTCCCCCTCCGGAGTGCTAGGCGATCCCACCGGCGCAAGCGCTGCCGAAGGTCTGCGTTTGCTGGGGCAAATGGCTGACGACGCTCGGCGCCGCATCTCAGATGGCGTCACGGACAGGAACGGAATGCTCACCCTCAACAGTGCACTGGCCACGCCGCAGACTCACAGCCCTCAAGCACCCGGGGACTGGGCATGAGCACTCCTCAACTAAAACTAGCCAAGGGATTCGCCGTTAAGCTGAATCGGCGGGTCAGGATTGCCGGCGAGGGACGGGAACTTATTGGCGGTTCCCCCACACGCGTGCTTTACCTTTCGAAAACAGCCAGCAAGATGATTGTGAACAGAACAGTCGTCGTCACCGACACCGGAAGTGGCCTGCTGGTTGACCGGCTGCTAGAGGCCGGTATGGCCGACCCGGTGCTAACGTCCCTCCCGGACCTCGACATCTCATCAGTATCGGTGGTTGTTCCGGTGTTCGGACGCCCCCTTGCCTTGGATAGATTGCTGACCAGCATCGGAAGCCAGCACCGTGTAATTGTCGTAGATGACTGCTCTCCCGACCCGGAGGCCATCCGTGCCGTGGCCGAGAAGCACGACGTCCAGCTCGTGCGCCTGGCCGTCAACGGCGGCGTCGCTCGTGCCCGCAATGAAGGGCTCAAGCATGCAACCACCCAGTATGTGGCCTTTGCAGATTCCGACATTGTCATCGCACCAAACACCATCCCGCTACTCCTTAAGCACTTCAATGACCCGCGTGTGGCCCTGGCTGGTCCCCGGGTACTCGGTTTGGATAGCAGTAAAGGAATGAACTGGATTGAGCGATATGAGGAGGCCCGATCGTCGCTCGATCTGGGTCTTTACCCGGCCACGGTCCGTCCGCGTTCTCCGGTTTCCTGGCTTCCGGGGGCTTTTCTTCTCGCCCGAGTCGACGCCCTGGATGGAGGATTCAACCCAGACAACCGCGTCGGAGAGGACGTCGACCTTGTGTGGCGCCTAGTGGAGAATGGGTGGCGGGTGCGGTTTGAACCTGAGGCGAAAGTGTGGCACGAGCACCGGCAGACCGTCATTGACTGGTTGTCACGAAAAGCCTTTTACGGAAGCTCGGCTCACCTCCTTTCGCTCCGGCATTCCGAAGCAATTGCGCCAGCAGTTTTCGCGCCCTGGTCGGTCGCGGTTGTCGCTGTAATCCTCTGCCAGCGCAGGTGGTCGATTCCGGCAGCGGGGGCAATTTCTATCTTCGCCGGCTGGCGCATTTCTAGGAAGCTCGGCAAAAGCGGGCACCCGATCCGGCTAGGGGCCAGCCTGGCGGCACGCGGAGTACTGGCCGCAGAAACACAGACAACAGCACTTTTTGTTCGCCATTGGTGGCCCTTGGCGGTCGCTGGCAGCATCTTCTCCCGCAGGCTGCGGCGAGCCCTCATAGTGTCCGCCATAGCGGATGCAGCATGGGAGTACCGCCGCACACGTCCTCGGCTCGATCCTTTCCGGTTTGCCGTCGCACGGCGTCTGGACGATCTGGCATATGGGGCCGGCGTTTGGTTCGGTGCGCTGAAAGGCAGGTCTTTGCGTTGCCTGCTTCCCGACGTAAGGAGAAACCCCAACTGAGAGGGCTCGAGCCTTGCCTTCCCGGGAACAGCCAAGTTACCCGACAGGCGGGGCAATCACGGACTAGCCGTTGTGCCGGGTGATGGAGATGCACGGATTGGAAACTACGAAATGAAGTATGACGTCATTGTGGTCGGCGCCGGCGCTTCAGGAGTTCCGCTGGCCGCGCGCCTGAGCGAGGACCCTCAACGTTCCGTGCTGCTGTTGGAAGCGGGGCCTGTCCCTGAGAGCAGGGAGGCTTTTCCCCCCGGGCTGCTCAACGCGGGCACGGTGCAAGGGGCGATGCCTGGCCATCCCAACAACTGGTCGTTCATGGGCCACCTGACACCTGACCGGCCCTATTCCATAGCCCGCGGCCGCATCCTCGGTGGCTCAACGGCGATAAGCGGAACCTATTTCATCCGTGCGAGAAAGCACGACTTCGAGAAGTGGTCCTCAGGAGGAAATGACGAGTGGGCCTGGCACAAGGTGCTGCCCTTCTACCGAAAACTTGAGAAGGACCTGCAGTTTGGGCACGGAGAAGAGCATGGTTCCCATGGTCCAATGACCATCTCACGGCCACCGCAAGGTCATCCCGTGACCATTGCCTTTGCGCGCGCCGTCAAAGACTTCGGCTATCCGATGGAGCCGGACAAGAATAGTCAAGATGGCCGCCCAGGCTATGGCCCTATGCCAACTAATAGCGTTGACGGCCAACGGATTAACACCGGCTGCGCCTACATCAATCCGGTACGGGATCGCGACAACCTGACAGTTGAGGGAAACGCCTTGGTGCATCGGGTTCTGTTCGAAGGTACCCGCGCGACAGGCGTCGAAGTTCTTCGCAACGGAGCCTTGACCACGATCAAAGCCCACGAAATTGTTCTTGCCGCCGGCGCAGTCAAGACACCGCACATCCTGCTTCTTTCCGGGCTCGGACCCAAAGCAGAGCTGGAGAGCTTCGGCATTCCAGTCATCAAACATTTGCCTGGCGTGGGAAAAGAGTTCAGCGACCACCCCAACATCGCCATTAGCTGGAGATCCAAGATCCCCCTGGTCGACTACGGCACGACACAATCCATGGCAGACGTTCTCAACTTCACGGCCAGTGGCTCCCATTGCATTGGCGACCTTGAGATACTCCCGCTCCTCAAGCCCATGGGCTACATGCTGACGGGGAACCCACGTAGCGCCGTCGGCGGACCAGATGAGCTTATTCCCTATCGAACTGGCTTCGTGAAAGCCATGCAAGGGGTCTCACCCCGTCGATTCACCCAACAAGTTCTTCACCAGGACGACCTTGCCTTCCTCGTATCCCTGCAAGCTGAAACCTCACGCGGAAAAATTACGCTGGAATCAGGCGATCCGGATATCCAGCCGCGCATAGACTTCAACTATCTGTCCACGAAGAGCGACATAGAACGGATGCGGGAAGCCGTCCGCATTGCTGCCCGGCTACTTCAGTCGTCGGCATTTAGCCAGATATTCGGGAGTTTCACGGAACTCACAGAGAGTACGCTGCAGCACGATGACCGGCTTGACGCCTGGATACGAGCACATCTCGGAACCGCCATCCATCTTTGCGGTACCGCGAAATTTGGTCCACCAGACGACCCAGACACCGTGGTCGATCAATACGGCCGCGTCCACGGAGTAGAGGGCCTCCGAATTGGCGATACATCAATCTTGCCCACCGCACCCACCCGAGGCCCGGCAGCCACAGCCATCCTCATAGGAGAACGTGTCGCTGATTTCATTCGCCGGGAGCAGACGCCCGCTCCACAACCCGCGGGAGCCAGGCAAGCCTGAGACTCCAGCTTGGGTCGAGTGCACGGAGAATGACGCCGCTGAGCTAGGGCTCCTCAGAACATACCCGTTCTCGGTTCAGCAGCTCCACTATTGGTTTCATTTATAGCGCTGCATGCCATAAGTGTGAGGTCGTCATCGGTTTGCGCGGCGACCTGCACTATCTTGCGCTGTTGATCGCCGCATCTTTCAACAATTTCGTCGTCCTTATGCTCTATTTCCTCGTGCCGTGGACAGCGGTCAACCTCGTCGACTTCTACATCGTGCGACGCGGCAAGTACGCCATCTCAGAGATTTTGAACCCCGAAGGCACTTACGGCCGCTGGGCATGGCGGGGCATCAGCGCCTACCTCATCGGATTCGTCGCCATGATCCCCTTCTTTGCGACGACCTTCTACACGGGACCTGTTGCGGATGCCCTCGGCGGCGCCGACCTGTCCTTCGCCCCAATGAAAATCCAAGACACACCCGACCGGGTCACCGTCGCGATCGTCCAACATCCCCCGGCCGTACTGGACCTGAAAGCTTCTCTGGAGCGCGCCGCCCAGCACGTCGCGGACGCTGCCTCTCAGGGGGCGCAACTCGTTACCTTCCCCGAAACATGGCTGTTACCCGGCCTGCGTCTTCGGACTCGCAGCCTGGGATGACGCCGCAGGCCGCCACTGGTGCGCAAAACTCCTGGAACAGAGCCCCCGTGGTCGCACTGGCATCCGCTGGCCCGCTAGGCGCTGCATGCCCAGCAGGAGCAGTTCCACATCGCAGTCTGGCCTGATTCTCCAGAGATGCACCAGATGGCAGCGCGTACCTACGCCTTCGAGGGCCGCTGTTTTGTGGTCAGCGCGGCGCAGTACCTCCACACCGAGGATGTACCCGAAGAGCTGCTGTCGGCGTACCGGGCCGGATCGGCCCGGACGCCCCCGAAGAAGGTCTTCTGTTCGCGGGAGGCTCGGGCATCATCGGTCCCGATGGATCTTGGGTTACCCCACCATTGAACGGGGAAGGAGGCTTCGTTGTAGGCACCATCAATCTAAAAGATTGGGACGCCCGGAACTATGACTTTGACGTGCTTGGCCACTACTCCCGTGCGGACGTTTTTGACTTGTCCGTAAACCGAAGGCGCAGAGAAACCGGTGCAACTTTCTCCGAGCGATAATCCACTGAAAGTTCAGAAGACCCTCAGCCGGGCATCGCCGGCACTGTTATGGCTGCGCGGCACTGGACCGGTGAGTCTTGAGAGCCTTGAAGATTTTGCAGGCATCGAAGTTCCGGCGAACCCGCTGGCTCCATGACGTTCTGATCCATCCACAACAAACGGGCGAAGTGGCCGAATCTCCGGGGGGCTCTCTTTAGTCGGCCGACAACGAGGAGCTGTTAAGGGCGGAGCCTCGTGCTTCATCTCGCATACGGCGGAGGTGTATAAGGCTTTCCTCGACCCGATGTCCGGTTTCCGGACCATCTGGCCCGCTAGGCCTGTTCGGTACCCGAGCTCTCCGGATCCTCAATAGCTTCATGAAGAGCCGGGACGCTGGCGACGGCCATGACGATTGCTCCGATGACCGCAATGAACGATGTCGCGTCTTGGAACGGGACGACTATCAGGGGCTGAGGACGACGGCGTTGGTCATGGCAGCGGCCGCGAAGATGGCCGCCGTGAATCTCAGGTGTTGTCGTGGGCTGAGAGCGGCAGCCAGGGGAAGACCTAGTCCGAGCACGACAGGAGTGTGAGCAGGGTGGCTTTCGTGGCCACCGGTTCCAGGACTCTCAGCCCGTCAGGAGGGGCGGCAGCCCACAGTAGTCCGGCCGATAGGGCCGAGCAGGCCGCCACTGTGATTCCAAGGCACCTCAAAATTGTCCGGTAGTGCTTGGCCAGCAGCTCTGTCATCACGGGATAGCACGTGTTTCGACCCGGCAGCAGTCCACGGATCCGTTCGTGGTGGGTCCGGAGATCGAGTCTTGGATGCTTCTATGTTCGTCAAGTTTTGATTTCCTTTCGTGACCGTATCCACCGAGGCGGCGGGGGCGTTTTTTCAGGTGCTCCTCCCGCAGCCCAGGGTCCTCGCTGGCATCCGCGATTCGAGCCGTTGAACGCCGCGGACCCACTTCGGTTGTCGCGTTGATGAAACACGTCGGTAACACCCGCGGAACACGGCTCGATTACTCTAACGGTAATGCCCTCGACGAGGGCCGCCGTCTAGGGTTCCGCTCGCACGAGGTCAGGACCGAGGGACGCACCGGCATCTGCCGGACACCTGGGGACAAAAGCCCGGCAGGACTTGGGAGCGACTCGCTCCGGAATCGTGGAGAGCAAACCATGCCCCTCGAACACTCAGAGACCCACCCGACGGCGACGGCCGAGGAGCACCCGTCATGAGGTGGGCCGAATCGACAATGGCGCAACTCGCGGCCGCCGACCTCCCCGCACGCATCGGGCTCGTCCCCGTCGGGGCGACCGAGCAGCACGGACCGCACCTGCCGACCGACACCGACACGCGCATTGCGCTCGCGCTCTGCGCCGCCGTGGAGCATCGACGGCCGGCCGAGACAATCGTGCTGCCGCCGATCACCGTCGGCTCCAGTCTCGGACACGGGACGGCCTTCCCTGGCACGCTCTCACTATTCCCGGAGGAGCTCAGCCGCATCCTGGTCCGCTACGCGGAGTGGTCGGCGTTCAGCGGGCTGACTCGCCTCCTGTTCGTCAACGGGCACATGGGCAATGCGACACCGCTGGCCTCGGCCACGGACGTCCTGCGGTTCCGCCGGCCGGACCTGCGTTCCTCGTGGATCGACTGGTGGTGCGCAGACGAACTCGTCGCCGCGCTCGTCGGGGCGGACGGCCAGGACATCCACGCCAACCGCGCCGAGACCTCTGTGGTGCTGCACCTAAACCCGGAGCTGGTTGACACTGAGGCGATGCTCGCCGCAGACGACCCCGACCGCACGGGCGGCCTCGCGTTCCGCTACACCGCCGAGTCCCTGTCCACGAACGGCGTCACCGGCGCCCCGTCGCAGGCCACGCCCGAACTGGGCCACCAGATCTTCAACCTCATCGTCGATGTCATCGACTGCCGCGTCGCCGTCGCCCTCGTCGAGAGCGCGCCCGTGCTGCGGTCCGCCGACATCCCCCGCCCCACCTGGATTTAGGAACTGAACACCACCATGACCATTACCGACATTGCCAGCACCTCCCCGGCCCCCCTCACGGTCGACGAGCTCATCGCCTCCAGAGTGAAATACGCGATGGGCGGATGGGTCGACATCCACGGCCGTTCGAAGGCCAAGATCGTCCCGATCGACTTCTTCTCCGACATGCTCGCCGGCTCCGAGCGGTACACGCCGCGCGGGATCACGGGGTTCGGCTCGATGGAGCCGCAGGAGGATGAGTCCGTGGCGATCCCGGACCCGGCGACCCTGCGGATCCTGCCCTGGGACCGCCGCTTCGCCTGGATGGCCGCCGATCTCCTCCGCGAGGGCCAGGAGCCGTTTGACCAGTGCACTCGCAGCATCCTGAAGGCGCAGTTGCGCCAGGCCAGGGAGCTCGGGCTCGAGTTCAAGCTGGGCGTGGAGATCGAGCTGTTCGTCTTCCGTCCGTCTCAGGAGCGCGGGGCGTACCTGCAGCCGATCACGCCGAGCGGCGGGCTAAAGCCGTCGCCCGCCTACGACACCGAGGCGACGCTCGACGCGGCCGACTTCCTCGACGAACTCGTCAGCGGAATGCAGGAGACCGGCTTCGGCGTCTACAGCTTCGACCAGGAGGGCGGTGACGGCCAGTACGAGTTCGACTTCGGCTACGACGGAGCCTTGGAGATGGCCGACAAAGTCGCCTTCTTCCGGGTGATGGTGCGGCAGATCGCGAAACGCCACGGACTGGTCGCGACGTTCATGCCAAAGCCGTATACGGAGGCGTGGGGCTCTGGCCACCACTACAACATGAGCCTGGAGTCGACCGAGACTGGCCAGAACCTCATGACCGACCCGGATGACCCGCGCGGCCTCGGCTGGAGCCGGCTCGCCTACTCGTTCTCCGCGGGGATCATGCGCCACGCGGACGCGCTCGCCGCGATCGTCACCCCGACGGTCAACTCGTACAAGCGACTGAACCCGCGCCTGGCCGACGGCACCGCATCCTGGGCGCCCGTGTGGTCCGCATACGGCGTACAGAACCGCTCGTGCATGCTGCGCCTACCCGCCAACCGGCCGGCCATCGAGAACCGAGTGGTGGACTCGTCGGCGAACACGTACCTCGCGGCCGCCTTCCTCCTCGCCGCAGGACTCGACGGCATCCGCAACGACCTCGACCCGGGCGATCCGGTCGACGTCGCTCTGCTCGACACCCGCAGAGGGTCGGGAGCCAACAGCGTCCGCCTTCCCCGCAACCTGCTGGAGGCGACAGAGGCATTCGCAGTCAGCCCGCTCGCGGCCGCTGTCTTCCCCGAGCGCTTCGTCCGCGAGTACGTGGACATGAAGTACGCCGAGTGGGAGTCCTTCCACGCCACCGTCACGGAGTGGGAGCGCGACCGCTACCTCTACGCGCTGTGACCCGCTGAACCGCGCATCCTGAACCACTGAACTCCTGAATCATGGACGAGACGACCCCCCAGCGCTCCACCCGTTCCGCCCACCGACGGCTCGCCGTCGTCCGTGCCGCGGCGTCGGTCCTCCGGCGCCGCGGGATCGATGCGCTCACGCATCGGTCGGTCGCCGAGGAGGCCCGGCTTCCGGAAGCCACCGTGCGAGCGTTCTTCAGCTCGCGCGAAAAGCTCCGCAGCGCCGCCCTGCTGTACACGCTCACCGGCTGGGTGAAGCGCGGGGAGGAGTTCATCGTCCGGCTGCCCCTTCCCCTCACGCTCGAACAGGCGGCCGGCGCGATCGTCGAAGTGGCCACCATCCACCCGGCGGAGCAGGCCGAGATGTCCCGAGCGACCATCTCCGGTGTGTACGAGCGCTACATCCAGTCCGGGAGGCATCCCGAGCTGCGACCGCTCATCGCCCGCTACAACGCCGAGCTCGTCGACCTCGTCCGCCGCATCCTCGCCCTCAACGGACGGATCGCCCGCCCGGAGATCGCGCAGGCCGTGCTCGCCGTGGTGGACGGGACCGTCGTCTACCGCCTGGCCGCCGGGGACTCCCCCGTCCCGGCGGCCATCGCGGCACTCCGCCTCACCATCCCCCTCCTCGCGCCCGCAGCGCAGAATTCCGAAAGAGAATCACGATGATCACAGAACAAGGCGACCTGCTCGAACTCAGGAGCGGACCCCGCTCCGACCTGCTCGAACTCAGCAGCGGACCCCGCTCCGAGCTCCTCGAGACCGCCTCCATCGAGTGGATCCCGCTCGGGAAACGCAAAGGCAACGCCTGGAGCATCACCCCGTTTTTCTTCGTGGCGAACTGGAGTTTCTTCACGATCGCCCTCGGCTTCACCGGCCCGTCGCTCGGGCTGTCCTTCGGCTGGACGCTCGTCGCGGGCATCGCCGGCATGGCGTTCGGCACCTTCTTCATGGCGTTCCACGCCACGCAGGGACCACACATGGGCCTGCCCCAGATCATCCAGTCCCGCGCACAGTTCGGCTTCTACGGCGCCGTCATCGCCGTGCTCATGGCCGTCGCCTGCTACATGGGATTCGGCGTCGTCTACACGGTGCTGACCACGGGCGGGCTGCAAAGCATGTTCGACTGGTCGCCCGCCCTGGTCGGCATCACGATCAACGCAGGCGCCGCCGTGCTCGCCGTCCTCGGCCACCACGCCTTGCACCGCGCCAGCCGCATCATCTTCTACATCTCCCTGCCGCTGTTCGCCGTGTTAACCGTCGCCATCATCCTCGGCGGCGCCTCGGTCCCGCAAGCGGCGAACGCTCCGCACGCCAGCGAGCTCGGGTTCAACATCGTCGCCTTCATCGCCCAGTTCGCCGTCTCGGCCGCATACAACATCGCCCTGGCCCCGATCGTCTCGGACTACACCCGCTACCTTCCGCCCACCACACGACCGGGGTTGCTGATCGCGAGCGTCTACACTGGCACGGGACTGTCCGCCATCTGGCTGCTCGGGATCGGGGCATGGCTGGCGGCGACCTTCGGCGCCGACGACGCACTCACCTCCCTGACGCGGGCCGGCGATTCGATCGTCCCCGGGTTTGGTCTGCTGCTTGCTCTCGTCTCCGTGGCGACGCTCGTGGTGTGCCTCGGTTCGTTCTCCTACAGCGTCGCCCTCCAGGTGATGACCGGTGCCGATATGTTCGGCCGGAAGGGCGGCACCAGAACCCGGCTCTGGATCGGTCTGGCTGCCGTCGTGGTCTGGTCCGCGATCGCCATCCCGTTCGGTAACGATGTCGTCGGTGTCGCCGGCGCCGCCCTGTCACTGATGCTGTTCCTGCTTGTGCCGTGGACGGCCGTCAACCTCACCGACTACTTCCTGGTGCGCAAGGGTGAGTACTCTATCGCCGACATCCTCGACAAGGACGGCATCTACGGACACTGGTCCGCCCGCGGGCTCACCGCGTACGGCGCCGGATTCGCCTCCATGATCCCGTTCGCGGTGCTCCCGCTCTACACCGGACCAGTCGCGACCGCGATCGGAGGGATCGACATCTCGTTCCTCGTCGGTCTGATCGTGGCCGCGGCGGTGTATTACTTCTGGCCGGCGCGTAAGCCGACGCTTCCACTTCAAGAGGCGTCACCAGCGAACTAACTACGCGCAGACGGATTGCGGATCCCGTGATCGTCCGCAGTCCGCCTGCGCGTCCTCCACCACTCGTATCGGAACCGACAGCGACGACACGACCGGCAATTACTGCGCGGCGATGCGATCTCACCACGTATGATGGTCCGCTGAACCGTTGTGGCACATCCGGAACTAGCGTTCGTCCACCTCTGGGCATGCATTGTCGCCGAGTGCACGGCACGTTCGTAAGCCGGAAAAGTGCGGCGGCTCCTGGCAATCGGCCTCGGGATCCACGGCGAGCCCGGCATCAGAGCTGCTGGAGATGCAGGCGGTGTTCGCTCTCACCGCTGAGAGTGCGACCGTCCGCGAGCTCGCAAAGGTTACAGGGATCTCAAAGTCCAGGGTTGGCAGGATTCTCAGGGAGAACGCAGGGGCGTCAAGCCCTGAGCGTTTGCTCCGCCGGGAATGGCCCAGGTTCAGTTGGTCGTTGATGCCTGGGATGGCACGCGAACATGGCTCGACTGGGAACGACCCTTGGCGCTGGCAGCCAGACGGGGGTCAACGGCGGGAGGATCATCCTGGAGCCCGGACGCCACCGGCCCCCTCGTGGGACTCCAGCGGGCCGCTCCGGACTGCTTTGTCGTCTCGCCCTGATCGCCGGCGCCCTCCATGCCGGCCACCCTGACATCCCCAGTGCAACATCTGCCCGTTCGGCGGCCATGCGACCGATATTCAACGGCTCTCCGCCCCTGTGCACGCGACATGAGAGATCCGCTCGACCAGGCGGTTACGGAACGGCAAGGGTCTCGGCCGGCAGAGGCCTGAAGTGCGCGGGCACTCGGTGAGGTCTGGTAGAGAGGACGGGTCAGGCCGCCAGACTTACGTTCCTCATGGTCGTAGAGGCATCCCGTGGTGTCAGAATGCTGAGTTTGCAGTCGGTCGGGAACGGATCGATATGCGCGGGCAGGTGATGGGACTGCGAGCAGGCGCGCAGCTGCTCGAGAGCGTCTGGATCGACCCGGGCGCGTGTCACGTCGATTTCCAGGGCCAGACCTTCCATCAGGGCGTTGGCGCGTTTCGCGACCACATAGAGCGCCTGGAGGTTTTGCGTCGTCACGCGGCCTTGGGCCGCGATCTTGGCGCGGGCGCAATCGATGTCCACGCGCACCAGGACGTTGAGCTTGTCTGTCATGGTGCTCCTGCCGTTCGTGGACGGCCGCGACGCTGCGACCGCCCCCGCAAAGCTTAGGCACGAACTGTGACGCACGCAATATCTGTGTGCGCAGCGGTCTGGTCCCCGAGGCTCATATCAGGCCTGAATCCGGGCAAGGACAAAACTCGCCCGCGTGATTGCGGCTGGAACCAGGATCCGAACGTCCGAACGAATCTGTCGCCACCCCTACCCACTTGAAAAGTGTAGAGAAATAGGAAGGGCCCACCGGCACTTCGAGCGCCTCGGGCCACAATGAGTTGAAAGGGCAAGAGTTTTGGATGAACTTGTGGTCCTGAACCCGCGTTGGCGGACCTTCTGACGGCCGCGACCGAGCGAGGCCCGTCGTGCGGGCAACTATAGAGTTCAGCCTACCCGGGCGTCAGTCAGGCTGTCGGTTACCGGCCGACGAGAATTCGTTGTCAGGGTATGGATGAGCAGGGAAAGGAACACCGCCGCGCAAAGGACTGCGCTGATCGCGAGCGTCGCGATGATTCCGGCATCGGTAGGGTGAAGATCCGGTGCGATGTTTGCTGCAAGCACAGCGCCCGAAACAGCAGTGCCGAAGGAGCATCCCACCGTGCGCAGGACCTGATTGAAACTCACGGAACTACCGAGCTCTTCGATGGCCACGCTGCGGGCGATCAGCGCCGGCATAGCGGCATTGCTCGTTCCCATTCCCAGACCGATCACCAACATCCCGAGAAGGATCTCCCAGAGCTCGGCGTGGGCAAACCAGAGTAGCATTCCGGCCGCCAACACCAGGCCCGCGCCGATCGGCAGCAGGGTCGGCAGACCGATCCGGCGCGATAATCGGCGCACCAGACGGTTCGCCGTGAAGCTTCCCATCGACAGCGGGAGCATCACGAAGCCGGCCCAGAACACTGGCAGCGCGATGCCATAGCCGGTGGAAACCGGGGCCTGTGCGACGAGGCTGGAAATCGAAATGCCGATGTACATCGCGGCCCCGAGCCCCATACCCGTGCTGTTTGCCAGCAGCACGTCTCCGTTCCGGAGAACCCGAAGGTTAATCAGCGGATGCGGCGCGCGCAGCTCAGCCCTGATCCAGGCCGCCACGACCGCTGTCGCGAAGACGAAGGTGGCGATGAGCCACGGTGAGCTCCACCCCCAGTTCGGCCCTTCACTTACTCCCAAGAGCAGCGCCCCCAGACCGAGACCGAGCAGGCCCGCACCGGCGTAATCGAACCGTGCCCGCGAGGCCTGTTCATCAGGTCCTGCCGGCACGGTGCGGAAGACCACTATCATGGCCGTCACCACGAACAATGCGGCGAACCAGAAAGCGAAACGGAAGTCGAACAGTTCCGCGATGATGCCGGTCAGGGGGTAACCGATCCCCAAGCCGGTTGATACGGTCACGGAAAGGCTTGAAATAGAAAACCGTACCTTGTCGGCAGGGACGTACCGGCGGGCCAGGGTGATGGTCACTGCAACGATCCCGTAGGTCAAGCCCTGCAGTGCCCGTCCGATAAGGAACACCGTGAAGTTTGGCGCCACCGCGGCAACGATGGACCCGATGAGGATAATCGATAGTGCCCACAGCAGAAGCCGCTTCTTGTGGGGTCCGTCGCCCAGCCGGCCCATGACCGGCGTCGTGATCGCGCCGACCAGGAGGTTGATGGTGAGCATCCACTGCGCCGTAGCCACCGAAACATCCATCTCGCGGGAAATGGTGGGCACCAACAGCATGCCCAGCGAGCTCACGACCGCAGTGGAGAGCGCCGCGTAGACCAAAGCCGGCACCAGGCGTGTGCGTGGTTCAGTCAACGGGCACCTCGGATCCTAGTTTCCGGAGGATGACGATGGCCGACTGGAGTGTCTTCCGCTCATCAGCTCCGGCGGCGGGGTGCACCCGCGCGCCACCAAATCGATTCCCATCAGGCGGCGCCGAACGCAGCCGCGAGTTCCTTGCGCGCTCGCACGTGATCGCGAGGCGAGTTAACGGACTCACATCCGACGAGTGCATTCTCGAGGTAGCAGTAGATGGAAAACTTGCCCTCGTCTTGCGCGAGCTGCTCGTATCGGTCGAAGCCGTCGACAAGGCCAGCGATCTGCAGCTTGTGGCTGAACTGATCTGTCCAGAACCACGGAACCGCGTCATAGCTCCTGTCTTCGTCCGGATGACACATGTGGTCGGCGACGAACTTGGCCTGGTCGGTTGCGTTCTGCACGGACTCAAGGCGGACTGCGGGCCAGGTTCTGGAGAATCGGGTGCCGAAGCGCGCACAGTCCCCGATCGCATAGACGTGCGGATCGGAGGTTTGCAGCGTCGGGCCGACCAGGATCCCGTTGTCGGTCGCTAGGCCAGAACTCGCGGCAAGGCCATCTCGGGGGACTGAGCCGATTCCGATGACGACCACGTCGGCTGCGTGGCGGCTGCCACCTGCCACGACCGCGGTCACACCATTGTCGTCGCCCTCGATGGCTGTAACCGTCGACGACAGACGCAGATCCACGCCGTGTGAGCGGTGCAAGTTCTCGTAGAACCGAGATGTCGGCTCGGTGACTACGCGCGACATCACCCGGTCGTCAGCCTCGAACACCGTAACCTTCTTGCCTGCACCGGCCGCCATGGCTGCCGATTCGAGACCAATGAATCCTCCCCCAATGACAACCACCCGCTCGGCGGCGTCGATGCGCTCACGCAGGGCGGCCGCGTCGTCCGCGATTGCCAGGTGCAGAACACCGGGAAGGTCGACCCCGGGGATCTGCAGTGGGCGTGGTCGAGAACCGGTGGCCAGGACCAAGTCGTCGTAACTGATCGGGTCTCTGTTGGCGATGAGCACTTGGCGGTGTCCCCTGTCGAGCGCCTCAACCGAGACTCCGGTCAGGAGGGTAATTCCGTGCTCGTCGTAAAATGACGCTGGCCGAAACTCAGTGTCGACGAGTTCCTCTTTGCCGTGCAGGAAATCCTTGCTCAGCGGCGGCCGCTGGTACGGCAGCCGTTGCTGCCCGTCAACGATCGTGATGGGTCCCTCGAACCCGCGCGTGCGCAGGAAGAGCCCAACATGAAATCCGCCGTGGCCGGCGCCCACCACGACCACCCCGTGGGGGCTCACCACGTTTGCTCTTTCGGGACGACGAGGGTCACACCGTCGAGCTCCTCCCTTACCGGGATCTGGCAGGACAGCCGACTGTTCGACCGTCTCTCGGCCGCAGCCTCTGCGAGCATCTCGTCTTCGTCCTCGGAAACCTCGGGTAGGAAGTCGAGGAACTTTTCATCGACGTATACGTGGCAGGTGGCACACATCGCTTGTCCGCCGCACTCTCCGAGGATCCCATCGACCCCGTGAGACTGAGCCGCGAGCATGAGCGACTTGCCGACGGCGAAATCGTACGTTTCCGCCGAGCCGTCCGCCTGAACGTAGGTCACTTTTGGCATTGCCGTTCTCTCCTCCAGCATTTTGTATACTTTTTTGCATAATCTATCCCAATAGCCGTGCGATGACAACCGTTGCCGCGCCCGCCTCGACCCCGGTGAGCTGGTGCGTCTCCCCAGCATCGGAGAAGATGAGGGTCCGTTCACCAAGGGTCCGGCCGTCGACCTCGACGGATCCGGACGCCGCCCAGACGATGAAGGTGTCCGCTCCGGGGTGAAGCTAAGAACGTCACACCTGCCTCCCAGGGGCGCATCGAGACACCGAGGTCACCCTGCGTGAAGTGGCCCAAGTCCTTAGCTTCGGCCTTCTCGCCGGCGGGCTGCCAGTCGTATCCGTCAGGCCGCATGAGAATCGGACACCTGACGACAGCCCCCGTTTTCGTCCGCTACTCGTGGGGGACGTGCGGCCTGAGGGCGGAGGGCCCGCGACAAAACTTCGAAACACCTGGAACCCGTGCCCACCATAGATGCAAGTCGCTCCCCCAAAAGCATTGCCTCCACGTATACAGAATGTTATACATAATTCGGAGTTGGCGGCCCATCAGGGCGTCACAACAACAATTGGGAGATGTGCATGACAAACGAGATGACAAACTCGCAGCGGCTCGCCGAGTTCTTCGGCCGCTGGGACAAGGACTTCGAGACCATGGTCGCGGCCTTCCGCGAGATCTTCGCCGAGGACGCCGCCTGGTGGAACGCCGACTCACTCCCGCTAGTGCACGGGTTCGACCAGGCCCTAGAGAAGGTGCTCATCCCATCGCGGGATACCGCGCTTGGTATGGAGTGCATCCAGGTGGTCGACCTGACCATGGCTGAAGCCGGCAATAGCGTGTTCCATGAGCGCATCGACCACATCATCCGGAAAGACCGCAGCATCGCGATCTCCATCCCGATCGCGGGAGTCACCGAGTTCGACGAGAACGGCAAGATCGTCAACTGGCGTGACTACTGCAACCCGATGGGGATGCTGGCGATCATCGCCGGGGACGAAAACGCCGCTGTGGGATCAGATCGTCCATGAGCACGGACCTGGCGCTTCCCGACCTGACTGACCCAGCCACCTTCGTTCCCGGCATACCCCACGCCGCGTTCGATGACGTGCGCCGGCAGCCTGGACTTCACTGGCATCCATCCGAGTTCGGAACCTACAACGGTGGGTTCTGGCTCGTGACCAGATACGCCGACGTGGTTGCGGCCGAAGCCGACGTCGATACATTCAGCTCCGTCCCCGGCGCATTCTTCCCACTCGGGAACCAGGAACTGACCGGACCCATGAGCAAGCACATTCTGTTCATGGACCCGCCCGATCACACCCGTGTCCGCAAGGTAGCCTCGCGCGCCTTCGGCCCGAAGGTAATCGCTCAGTTTGGCGATTGGGTCCGAGGCGTTATCGACGAGGTGCTCGACAAGGCGATTCCGCTCGGAGAGTTCGACTGGGTCGAGCAGGTTGCTCGGCAGATCCCGGCTCGCGTCATCTCGGTGGTCATGGGCGTTCCTGCCGCCGATCAGAAGCTCATCGTGAAATGGGCTGACGACATCTTCCGTGGCCAAGCCGCCTCCGAGGACGGCTCGTTGATGGCCGAGGCGTTTCAGGCTGTAGGTGGATACATGATGGACCTGGGAGCACGAAAGCTGGTCGAGCCAGCCGACGACTTGATCTCCCTGCTGGCACGAGCGCTCGAGGACGGCGAGCTCGATGCAGCCGAATACACCATGTACTGCACTGCACTGATCGTTGCCGGCTATGACACCACAAACACGCTTCTTGCGCAGTCCGCCCGCATCCTGCTCGAGGATCACGCTGCGGCTGAGGTGGTGGCTGATGCGTTTGCGCGTGGCAAGCAGCGAGAAGTCGTCGAGGAGTTGCTTCGGCTTATCACGCCGGCCATGAGTGTCACCCGGACCGCGACCCGCGATTTGGAGTTCGCCGGGCAGCAGATCCGCAAGAACGACGTGTTGATGCTGCACCTGAGTGCGGCCAACAGAGACCCCGAGGTCTTTTCGGATCCCCACACCTTTGATCCCTTCCGGACCGGGATGCCTACCTTGGGCTACGGGCGAGACGGGCTGGCCTTCGGTAGTGGTATCCACCGTTGTGTGGGCTCCATGCTCGCCAAGCTCGAGCTCCGCATCCTGCTGGAAGAGATGAACAAGCGCGGAGTCAAGCTTGAACTCACGGGCGAGCCTAAGCGGGGTTGGAGCGCCATGATCAACCAGCTCACAGCACTTCCGGTGCTGGTTGCCTAGCCGTCGTGATGGCGCCGTGCGAGAAGCTGCCGTGCGCATCGCACTCAAACAACGGCTGCTGATCGGGCGTGCGCAGGAGCGTCGCTCTTAGAGGTGCCCGTCAGATGCGGAGTCGACAGGAAAGTTGAAGGAATGATGAAGACCAGGCTCACTTGCCCATGTGGCGAGCACATCCAAGGCGACGACGAGGACGACTTGGTCGCGAAGGTGCAAGCGCATCTTCAGGAAGTTCACGACCGGACCTACGGTCGCGAGGAAATCCTGTTCATGGCGTTCTGAAGCCCGTAGTCCCGTCGACGCTGCTCCGGCTGCGGGATGACATCGGCGGGGAACCAGAGGGACAGCGCCGGGGCAAGATCGTGCGTCGGCGCCCTCATTCCCGCCTCGGCTCGCCAATGGCGAGCCGAGGCGGGAATCCCTTTGTGGATGGCGACGACGACTCTCTCCAGGCTGCAGGCGGCTCCAGAACAGTTGCGATCAGTTCCTCGGACGCTTGCTCGCCAGGTCGACTACTTCCTTTAAGGCATCGCGCAACGCTTCGACGATTGCCCTCATGCCACCTTCGTCAACGAGGTGCCCTGCTCGCGCCATGACAATCCGGGCCAGTGGTCTCACCTACGGTGACAACTCGAGCCCGGGGTCGTTTCCTTAGCCTCTCCTCAGGGGCAAATGAAGAACTTTCTTTACGTCCTCGAAGAAACCCTGCGGGTGATCTGGTCGATGCCAAGGGCGCACTCAACATCCCCAGACGCTTTTCATCAGGACTCCTTCTGCAGCAATCAACGCGCCGTCGAATTTGATGCCTCTGGACTGCGGGCGTCCGGGTGGCGATCATGAAGTAAGGCGCGAGGATCCGGTCGCCTAGGGCCAGCCTGGGCGGTTCCGCGCGCTGGAGGCGCAAGGGTATGTCACGCGAAACCACGCCGCCGGGCTCCGTCGCAGGCGGTCTGTCGCAGACCGACGAAGGGTTCCTTGCTGCCTATTACGAGCACGTGGCTGCCGAGGACATCCACGACCACAGTGTCGAAACACTCGAGTTCCGCGCCCGGGAGCACCTCGCTCTGGCCGCGGTCCGCCCGCCAGGGACGTCCGGCGTCGCAGTCGTCCATGAGCGGAATGCCACGATGCTGTTCGTGGTGGCCGATGACATGCCGCACATGGTTCGCTCGGTCACCGCCGAGCTGACGCGTGAAGGCGTGTCGATCCGACTCGTCGTCCACCCCACGTTCGAGGTTCTCCGCGATCCCGCAACCCATGAGCTCATCGAGCTCCGTCACGGGCCGCAGCGTGCAGGGTTCGCCGCCGGAAGCGCCGCATTGAACCAGAACGATGCACCGAATACCGCTGCGGCTGGGAGAAGCACCGCGGAGATCTGGATTGCGGTGGAGATCGGCAGGCTACCGGATTCGTCCGGCTCCGGGGATTTCGTAGCGGCAATGCAAAGAGTCCTCGCCGATGTCCGCGCTGTTGCAGAAGACTCCGGTGGGTTACACGCCCAGATGGTTGCCGCGGTCGAGTCGCTGGACGGGTACCCCAGCGGGTGCCTGCCGTCCGCCGAGCAGCTCCGGGACCTCCTCCTGTGGCTGGAGGGCGGAAACTTCGCGCTTCTGGGCTACTTCGAATACGGGCTCACGACGGCGGGAGGCAACGAGGTCCTTCAGCTGAAGCCCGGGTCGGGACTGGGTCTTCTGCGTGCCCACAGGCTGTCCAAGGACGCAAGCGAGCCGGCCTCCCGGGCCAGTGAGGTCCTGACAATTTCCACCGCCGACCTACGGTCCACCGTAGAGCGGCCCTCATATCTGGATGAGATCCGCATGAAGATCTTCGACGAGACCGGCGCCGTGGCGGGAGAACGACGCTTTGTTGGCTTGTTCGCCCCGGGAGCGGCGGGCCAATCGGTGCGGCAGATACCGGTGATCCGCGACAAGATCGCCGCAGTGCGCAGGCGGCTCGGTTTGGTCCCAGCCTCGCATCGGGGCACTGAACTGTTGGCCGCCCTGGAGTCATTTCCCCTCGACGAGCTTTTTCAGGTCGACGTTGAGGAGCTGACCCGGCTCACAGCAGAGATCCTGCGGCTTCAGGAACGCCGGCAAACGCGGCTGTTCCTGCGGGCGGACAGCTACGGTCGGTTTATGTCCGTGCTGGTCTTCCTCCCGCGGCACCGCTACAGCACGGCCGTTCGCCTTCGCCTTGAGCAGGAGCTCAAGCAGGCCTTCAACGCCTCCTCCCTCGAGTTCGACGTCCGGCTGAGCGATTCACCCATGGCCCGAGTCTCCTTCCGGATCCTCCTTCCGGCTGGGCGACGGCCCGATGACGTCGATCCGACCATGCTGGAGAGGAGCCTGATCAGCGCCACGCGGACCTGGGCCGAGGGACTGGATGATGCCCTCCGGGTCCGCTTTCCCGCCGCGCAGGCCGCCTGGCTATCCTCTCTCTGGTCAGCGGCGTTCCCCGCCAGCTACCGGGCGGATGTCGATCTTGAGGACGCAGTAGAGGACATCGAACGATTCGAGAAGTTCGATCTGGACGGCACCGGCGGACGGCCCCTCCACGACCCCCTGATGGCTGTCAGCGAGAGGCTGGAATCCGCACCCACGCCTGCCGGAGGCGCTCCGGCCCGTGACTCACGGATCCGGCTCTACCTCACAAGCCCCCGGAGCCTTACGCAGATCCTGCCGTACTTCCACAACCTCGGACTTGAAGTTCGGAACCAGCGACCCTTCGACATCCTGCGCGGCACGGACAGGCCCCTGTTCCTGTACGACCTGGGCGTGAGGTATCCGCCCGGCGTGGATCCCGCTCGAACCAGTTCCCTGCTCGCGGACGCGTTCGGCGCAGCCATGCGCGGTGACACCGAATCAGACCGCTTCGACGCCCTGGTCCTGCAGGAGAACCTTGAGTGGCGGCAAGTCGCGATCCTCCGCGCTTACGCCAAGTATCTCCAGCAACTGGGAACCACCAACTCGTACGACTTCATCGCGGACACTTTCCTGACCAACGCGAGGGCGGCCCGCGCGCTGCTGGGCTTGTTCCAGGCCAGGTTCCGCCCGGGGCTTGGCATCGCCGAGCGGCTCCGGAATACAGCGGCCGCCCGCGCGGAGGCGGCCGAGGCGATCGACGCCGTCACCTCCTTGGACGCGGACCGCCTGCTGCGGACTTTCCTGAACCTGATCGAGGCCACCACAAGAACCAACTTCTACCGCGACCGGCCGTACCTGAGCTTCAAGCTCCAGCCCTCCCACCTTCCCGGCGCACCGTACCCGCGGCCGAAATTCGAGATCTGGGTCTATTCGCCCCGGGTCGAGGGCGTGCACCTTCGCTTCGGGCTGGCGGCCCGCGGGGGCCTAAGATGGTCGGACCGGCGCGAGGATTTCCGCACGGAAGTTCTCGGGCTCGCCAAGGCCCAGATTGTCAAGAACTCGGTGATCGTCCCGACCGGAGCGAAGGGTGGCTTCTATCCCAAACGGCTCCCCGATCCGGACGCCGACCGCCCCGCATGGCTCGCCGAGGGCATAGCTAGCTACAAGGATTTTCTCCGCGGTCTGCTGGATGTCACGGACAACCTGGCACCGCCCGACGTCGTCGGCCCCTCTGACGACCTTGGTGCCCGGGGCCAGGTGGGACGGGTCGTTCCCCCTCCGAAGGTGGTACGTCATGATGACGACGATTACTACCTCGTGGCGGCGGCCGACAAGGGCACCGCGGCGTTCTCAGACATCGCCAACGAGGTGGCCAAGGAGTACGGCTTCTGGCTGGGCGACGCGTTCGCGTCGGGCGGTTCCGTAGGTTACGACCACAAGCGGATGGGCATCACGGCGCGGGGCGCCTGGGCGTCCGCGAATCAGCATTTCAGCGACCTCGGAATCGACTCCCGGAACGAAGACTTCACCGTGGCCGGCATCGGCGACATGAGCGGGGACGTATTCGGCAACGGCATGCTGCTTTCAAAACATATCCGGCTCGTGGCTGCTTTTGATCACCGGCACATCTTCCTGGACCCCGCCCCCGACGGAGCGTCCTCCCTCGAGGAGCGACGCCGCCTCTTCAAGTGGCCGCGCTCGTCCTGGGCCGACTACAACCCCGCGCTCATCAGCCCCGGCGGCGGCGTTTACCCGCGCGCCGCCAAATCGATTCCCATCAGCCCAGAGGTGCGTTCGACTTTGGGGCTGGCCACGATGGCGACGGCGATGACCCCGCCCGAGCTCATCCGGGCCATTCTCCGGGCACCGGTGGACCTCATCTACAACGGTGGAATCGGAACCTACGTCAAGTCCTTCTCCGAGACCAACACCGAGGTGGGCGACAAAGCCAACGACGGGATCCGGGTCAACGGAAACGAACTCCGGTCAAGGATCATGGTCGAGGGCGGCAACCTCGGCGTGACCCAGCGGGGGCGGGTGGAGGCTGCACTGAACGGAGTCATGCTGAACACGGACGCCATCGACAACTCAGCCGGAGTGGACTGCTCCGACCACGAGGTCAACATCAAGATCTTCATCGACAGCATGATCGCGGCAGGCAAGATGACCGCCGGCGAACGCGCCGACTTCCTGCACTCTCTCAACGACGACGTGGCACGTCTGGTTCTGAAGAACAACCGTGACCAGAACACCCTGCTCCTTAACGACCGCCAGCTCGTCCTGAACTGGAGCCCGGGCTTCGAACGGGCCATGGACTGGTTGGAAAGAGCCGCCGGCCTCGACCGGGTTCTTGAGGCGTTGCCCACCACCGACCAGCTCCATGAACGCCTGCAGGCGGGCAAGGGGCTCACCTCCCCCGAGCTGTCGGTGCTGGCCGCCTACGCCAAGATCGCACTCGCCAAGGAACTGAACGACAGCAACGTCGCCGACGACCCCTGGTTCGACCGGGTCCTCCGCGGCTACTTCCCGCCCCCAATCGTGGACCGCTTCGGCAACGAGCTCCAAACACATCCGCTCCGCCGGCAGATCATCAGCACCGTGCTCGCCAACGACATCATCAACCAGGGCGGGATCACCTTCGCCTTCCGTGCCATCGAGGAAACCGCCGGGAGCGCGGCCGCCCTCGCAAGGGCCTTCGTGGCAGTGCGCGAGGCCTTTGACCTGCAGCGGATCGCAGACAGGATCGCCGGGCTTCCGCCTGCTGTTCCGGCCGCGCATCGCGCGGAATTGGCTGTGTATATACGAAGGATCCTCGACCGGGCGACGCGCTGGTACATGACCCATGACCATCGGGACCAGCCGGTGGACCAGGCCCTGAGCAGGATCATGCCGACAATGGACCTCTTGGGGAATAGAAGCCTCGTTTACCTGCGCGCCGATGATATCGACCTCGCACAGGACCTGCAGGCACGCTGGGAGGCCATCGGGATCCCGCCCGACCTGGCGCGGAGCGGAGTCGGCGTAGCCATGAGCGTCCATTTGTTGGATATCTCCCTGATCGCGGAACAGATCGATGAGCCCATCGAGCAGGTTGCGGACTTGTACTCCACCGTGCTCGAGCGCATCGGTGCCCTCAAATTGTTTCTGAGAATCACCGATCTTCCCCGCGGGAGCCGCTGGGACGCGCTCGCTCGGGCCGCACTGCGCGCCGATGTGTACTCAGTCGGGGCTGACATGGCCATCTCCGTATTGCGGAGCACACCGAGCGGCGATCCAGGGCGCGCCGACTCCCTCGAGCGCGTCATGGAGTGGGAACGCGGACGCCAAGAGCAGCTCGCCCGGATCAAGGACATGTCCGCCGAAGTCACAGGGACCGGTCCTGTGGACATCGCATCAATTTCCGTCCTGCTCAGGCTCCTCAGAACCCTCGTCCGCACTTGACCGGCCCTGATCGCAGGGGGCGGCGACCGTTTGACGGGCTGAAGGGCGAAAGGTCGCACTTTGTAAGCAGATGCATGCACCTCATCGCGAAAAGCGGACTCCTGAACGTCGCAAATCCGACCCTATCCATATTTATCCGAAAACTAAGATGAATTCGGATAGTTCGGACGTCAGTCCAGCAAAACGCCGGAATCCCCGCCAACAAGGGGATTCCGGCGTCTCAGCCTGCGTAGCTTCGATCTAGCGGTCGACGGCCTGGTCCGCCTGGACTGTGTCGAACTCGATCGGCAGGTACTCATGCGACTGCACCACGCCTGTCGCCGTGTGTACTGTTTCACCTTCTGGGATGCGGATTCGGGTGACTCGCTTGTACAGCTCCTGGAAACCGATCTCGATCTGTAGCCGGGCGAAGTGCAGTCCTATGCAGCGATGCGGACCAAGACCGAAGGCCGCGTGTGGATTGCGCTCGCGCTCGAAGTCCAGCTCAGCCGGATGCGCGAACCGCGATGGGTCCCGGTTAGCCGATGCGTAGTGCACCGCCACCCTGTCACCGGGCTGCAGTGGGCATCCGTTCAGCTCCGTCTCCTTGGTCACGGTGCGGGCCATGAAGGCGATCGGCGAGTCCAGCCGCAGGAACTCGTCCAGATCGTCCTTGATCCACTCGGGATCGCGTACCCGCGCCTCGAGCGAGGGGTCGTCGGCGATGTGCCGGGTGATGTTGCCGAGGGCGGCCTTCGTGGTGTCGAGTCCCCCAGTGAACAGGATGGTCGTCGCCCCGACCTGCTCCTGCATCGTCAACGGGCGCCCGTGCACCGTGGCCCGCAGGATGGCGTTCACGATGTCGTCCCGTTTGCTGCCGGACGCCATTCGCTCCTTAAGAAGCTCCTCCGCCAGACTGGCCAGCTCGAAGAAGGCTTCGTTCCGGCCGTAGCTGCTGATCTCAGTGGCGAGGTCGATCGCGCGTTGCAACCGGACCTCATTGTCGTCATCGAGGATCACTCTGGCGAGGTTGCCCGTCGTGAAGGGGACGGCGAACTCGGTCATGAACTCGAACCGGCCACGGGGGACGAGCTTGTCGAGCAGCTCGCTGGCATGCCGGCGAATATCGTCCTCGTAACGGGCGAGGAATGTTCGCATGAGATAGGGGTTCAGCGCCCGCCGGAACTCGATATGGTTCGGTGGGTCCTCGGTCAACGGCGGCATCGGGATCGGCGTGCCGCGCAGGCCCGCCTCCGCTGAGCTGTAGGTCTCCGCGTCTGTCAGCACGGTGCGTAGGTCGTCGTAGCGCGTGACGATGTGGTAGCCGTCATCTGCGTCCGTCTTGACCACGGGACACGACGTGCGCGCGAAGTCGAGCACCTCCCACAGGCGCGAGCTGTGCGAAGGCTCGAACAAGTCGAAGTGCGGTGTGAGCTCCTCGACCGGCATCGTCAACGGGTCCGAAGAACCCATCATGACGAGCTCCTCGCCACGTAACTGATCGCCTGCTCGGGGCAGTTGCCTACGGCCTGAGCCACCACATGCGCGAACTCGGGACCGGGTTCTGGGACGAGGACGACACCGAGCCCGTCGTCGGGGGTCAGGTCGAACAGCTCGGGGCTGATCAGGTTGCACCGTCCGTGCCCCTGACAGCGGTCATAGTCGATCGTCAACGTCATTGTTCACTCCTACAACGGCCAACATGGATGCTCGTGATCCATAGCATTTGGCCACACTTATGTATGCAGTATGCCAGACATATCGAAGGACGTCACGAAGTTTTTAATGCGCCGAACGACCGTCCCGATAAGTGTGCGGACATGCTACTGGCCCGAGTGGCGCCTCGGGGTAGCAGGGTTGAATTTCACCAGGTTTGATGGAGAGTCGGCACCGAGGAATTGCCCCGCTGAGACTCTGAACTCGCTGTTCAGGACCGAAACTGCCCGCACCAAGGGGTTTTCGGAATGGCTGGATGTGATGCGGGCCTTGGCACAAAGTGCCAAGGCCCGCATCACATCCGACTCAGAATTGGATCACGCCGCGGAGGTTAAGACCCTTGTGCATGTCCTCGTAGCCGAGGTTGATGTCCTCGAGTTTGTACGTTCGGGTCACCAGGTCATCCAGCGGGATCTTGCCGGCACGGTACAACGCATGAATCCGGTCGATGTCGGCGGTCGGGCGGGTGAGGCCCATGACCACCCCGATCAGATTCTTCGCCGACATGGCGAATTCGACCAAAGGGATCGACACGGTGCTCTCGGTCATCGGGGCTACGGAGGTCACCACTACGTTGCCGCCCTTGCTCACCAGGCGGGTGATGGGGCCGATCATGTCGCCGTGTAGGACACCGACGGTGATGATTGCGGCCTCCGCCATCCTGTTCCGGGTGAGTGCCGAGACGATACCCATGGCCTCGTCGACGTCGGCCGCGGCGTGCGTCGCGCCTAGCTTCAGCGCTTGTTCCCGCTTGAATGGCACAGGGTCGACGGCGACCACGTGCGCGGCTCCAGAGATCTTTGCACCGATCACGGCACTCATCCCGACCCCGCCGACGCCGACCACGACGGCGGTGTCGCCATCCCGGATGCCCGCGGCGCGGACCGCGGAGCCGTAACCGGTGATAACGGCACAGCTCGTGATGGCGGCGACCGGCCCCGGGATGTCCCGTTCGTAGCGCTGGACTCGGATCTGCTGCACGAGCGTGTAATCCGAGAATGTTCCGAGCTGGCCATAGGCCCCGATCGGCTGGCCGTCTGCGGACGTGAACGCGAAGCTGCCATCAGCGCGGGCGCCGGTCATCACATCCAGATTTGCGTCGCAGATGTAGCTGCGTCCCTCGGCGCAATAGCGGCATTTCCCGCACGAGGGCAGAGGGAGGAGCATGACCGAGTCGCCGACCTGGACCCGGTCGACGCCTTCCCCGACCGCGACAACCACTCCGGCACCTTCGTGGCCACCGACGACTGGCAGCGCGGCCGGGAAGTCTCCCGTGATGTTGTGATCGTCGCTGTGGCATAGGCCTGCATACTCCAGCTTGACGAGCACCTCGCCCTGCCGCGGGTCGGCCAGCGTGCAGTCCACGATTTCCCACGGACGGCCGACTTCCCAGCACACTGCGGCTCGAGTCTGTGTTGGCATCTTCTGTCACCTTTCCTCGTCGGGGTGGCCCGATCGTCTAAGAAAAACAAAAACTTCGTGACGTTGGTCACGATGTCTGTAATAGTGTATGCATAAGTGACGCCATTCACCCACTATGGACCGTGCCATCCGTCCTGACGCGAAGAGTGGACGATGACGTTGGCGACCAACGCGTGCCGCAGTCAGGGCTCGCTTGGTGGCCTGGGAATCTTCGTTGGGCTGTCGACGACAACGATGTCCGGCGGCTACGCGCGGAGTGGGCTCAATGACGGAGCCTCAAACACAGGTGGTACGCATCGCAACATCACACGACGTCGTGCAGTGGAGGCGTCAACACCAACGAAAGGCTCGGTACCAATGAAGGCCATGCTAAAAATGCTGACAGGGGCGGCCACCGCCCTGCTGGCCGCGAGCACGCTCGCGGCGTGTGGCTCGGCTACCGCCTCCGGCAGCGGCGGCGGTAGCGGGACCACAATTACCCTGGGAATCATGACGCCACTTACTGGCCCTGCGGCGTCCTCCTTCGGGCAGAGCACCATCGACGCTGCCAAAGCACGCATCGAACTCGCGAACTCGCAGCACGAGATTCCCGGGGTGACCCTGAAGCTGGTCAGCGAGGACGAGGGAACGACCCCGGAGGCTGGGCTTGCAGCGCTCCAGCGGCTGCATGAGCAAGACCACGCCGACATCGTTCTCGCGGCCGGTGTCTCCTTCTACAACTCGTACCGGTATGCGGCGCAGCAGAAGATCCCCGTGATTGGTGACTGCATTGACGGCCCTGAGTGCGCCGACCCGAATAACAAGACGATCTTTGCGATGTTCGGTAGTTCCGACAATAATTTTCCGAATTATCAGGGTCTCCCGGAGTTCTTCAAGAGCAAAGGCGGAACGACCTACTGCGGGGTCGGCTACAACCTGCCGTCGACCATCGCCAATGGAAAGGCCATGAGCGGTTCGGCGCAGGCGGCGGGGCTGTCTACGCCATTCACAGACTTCAGCTTCGCACCTGGGTCGGCCAACTTCAACGCCATCGCGCTCTCGATCAAAAATGCCAAGTGCGACGTAGTCGGCACTCAGATGCAGGTCGCTGACAGCCTGTCCCTGTTCACTGCACTCAAGGGCGCTGGGGTCACTCTCAAGGCTTCATTCGTCCAGGGCGGCTATGGCCAGGAACTGCTGGACGACCAGGCAGGCCTCGCCGCCGCGCAGGGTCTGTACATGGCAGCCGGGTACACGCCCGCATCGCTCAAGACGCCCGGGACCACGCGGATGATGGACGCGCTCAAGACCTATGCCAACTGGTCAAAGCCGTACCCAGCCGCCGGGCACGAGTGGGGCTGGTTCAGCGCCGATACGGCGGTCACAGGCCTCGTCGCCGCCGCCAAGGCCAACGACACTTCGGCTAGGGGCTTCGTCACCGCACTGCGAAAGGTCACGAACGACACTCATGGCGGCCTGACCTGCCCGGTCAACTACTCGACGTTTGGTGATACGCAGCAGCAGTTTCCCGGCAACTGCACCTACATGGTCAAGGTTACGGGCAGCGACTTTGTGTCAGACACGGGTGAAACCCCCATCCAGATCAAGGCAATCCCGGGCACGAAGAACGGCTGACGCTGGCCCGCTCGCCGGCGTGTCGGCCGGCGAGCGGGTGAGGTCGGACTAGATGGGGCGCGAGTTGCTCAATGATCTTTTACCACCACATAAGGCGAGTTTTGTCGAACGTCACAGGACAATAGGAGGGGCACATGATGAGAAATTTCGAGGTCGCCGCACCGCCGAAAATCGACTTTGTTGACGGAGGAGGCGCCAAGCCGATGCTGATCGGCGGCGAATGGGTGCACGCCAAGTCAGGCCGTACGTTCACAACGGTCAATCCGGCCAACGGAGAGACGATCGCGGAGATCGCCGCTGCGGACTCCGAGGACGTCGATCTGGCTGTGGCGGCAGCTCGCCGCGCGTTCGAGGAATCGACTTGGCGCGACCTTAACCCACACGCGCGCAGCAAAGTACTACTTGACATGGCTGAAGCAATCGAGGCCCATGCAGAGGAATTGGCGCAGCTGGAGTCGCTGGATGGCGGCATTCCGATCGCCATCACTCGTGGCATGGTTGCCAGCACCGCCCTCACGTTCCGCTATTACTCTGGCTGGCCGACCAAGATCCTGGGCACGGTCAATCCTGTCGGCGACTCAGTGCACTGCTACTCCGTGCGCGAGGCGCTGGGCGTTTGCGCTGGAATCGTCCCGTGGAACGGCCCACTTGTGATGGCGTCATGGAAGATTGCACCAGCGCTCGCCACAGGGAACACCGTCATCCTGAAGCCTGCGGAACAGACATCATTGACTGCCCTGCGATTTGCCGAGATTCTGGGTGAGTGCGACCTGCCACCTGGCGTGATGAACGTCGTCACCGGACTCGGTGAGGGGGCCGGGGCTGCGATCGCTGCCCACCCGGACATCGACAAGGTGTCCTTCACAGGCTCGACCATGACAGGGAAGAAGATCCTTGGAGCCTCGGTTGGAAATCTGAAGCGTGTCACTCTGGAACTCGGCGGGAAGTCCCCTCACATTGTCTTGGCCGACGCTGACATCGAATTGGCGGCGCGTAACGCGGCTAGCGGGTTCTGTGTGATGTCCGGTCAAGTCTGCGTGGCCGGAACCCGCATTCTGGTTCAGGACAGCGTGCATGACGAGTTCGCAGAAGCTCTCATCAAGGCGATGTCCGCCTATAAGATCGGTGACCCGTTCGATGACGGCACCACACTTGGTCCCGTCGTGTCCAAGCAGCAGTTTGACCGGGTCACCGGTTATGTGACGACGGGCAAGGATGAGGGTGGCCGGATCGCCGCTGGCGGCGAACCGGTCAACAGCAGTGGCTACTTCGTGGAGCCCACCTTGTTCGAAGGCGTGGACAACCGTATGCGGATCGCGCGGGAAGAGATCTTCGGCCCGGTGGCGGCGCTCATTCCCTTCAGCGACGTCGATGAAGCTGTGCGAATCGCCAACGACACCCCATACGGGCTGGCGGCCGCGATCGCGACGCGCGACGTATCCACTGCCCACACTCTGGCACGGCGCCTCCGCGCCGGAGTCGTGTGGGTCAACACGCACGGCGAGTTGGATTTGACCTTCCCGTTCGGCGGATTCAAGCAGTCAGGCCATGGCCGCGAACTCGGCGCCCAGTCGCTGGATGCGTTCACCGAACTCAAGTCAGTCATGATCCGCCTGTAGGCGCCCGACGACGCGCCGCTCACCCGCAGTTCCGAGTCATACTCTGGACCAAATGACCCGCAAGGTTCTGACCACCGTCCGGCGAGCAGTTGCCGGGCGCGGCCAGGATCTTGCGGTCTTGGCGGTTCAGCGGAAATTTGCCGGCTGAAATGAGGGTCACGCTGCTGTCTGGGCGGCGCCCCCGAGCGAAGTGCGCGATCGGCACTTCTACGGGTTCCGGAATCCGCTACCGGTTAACTGATTTGCGTTTGATGTTCTTGATCCCGGCGCTGTTCGCCTCGACCTTCGCGGTGGCGGCGCGTGGTCATGAGGACTTCGATCTCGGCCCAAGCGCTGAGGAGGGCGCGGAGCTGCTTCTTAGCCTGCCAGCTGCACGGTCGGGTCGTCGGCGGAGAAGGCGTCGTGGAGGCGCTTCCGGTCGGGGTGGTAGAGGGTGTCCCCGGCGCGAAGGAGCAGGGGCCGGTTCGCCGCCCCGGATCGATCGTCCTGCCGCGCCGGCCTCGGTGCTGCTGTGAGAGCCTGTGGCGCGCCTCGGTCACAGCACTGTTTGCCAGCTGGACCAGATGGAAGCAGTCGAGCGAGGCGGCGGTGCGGGGCGGAGACATCCCCACCACAACCAGGACCCGTCCGGTGTCCAGAACCTGCGATCGTGTGTCAACTGCAGGTAGTTTCTGAAGCGGCGAGGGGCACGACGGCGGCGACCGCACCGGCCTTGGCAGACACCTGCCTGCCGAGGCCGGCGACGACCAGGTCAGGAAACGAACATCCCCATCCGAGAATGCCCATGACCCCCGACGCGGTGCGCTTCGCACACCTGCACGAGGCCGTCGACATCATAACTACGCAACGCCTCGATGATTGCCTCGTGCTCAGTGACGATCCGAGACACCACCTCAGGCACACCCCGCCACCAGGCCGCGCTATGCGCCTCCGACAACTGCCAAAGACGGACCACCTCCCGGCGCACCATCTTCAAGGGTGACAACTGGAAAATCAAGAAATGGAAACTACGGTTTAGCTCAACGATCTCGGTCACATCCTGGGCATCCAAGGCAACCTTGAGATTCGTATTGATGCGCTCGAGCTCGACGAGCTGATCGGCGGTAGGCCGGACCACAGTCCGGAGCAGCTCACCCTCGAGCAGCGACCGCATTCCGTGGATTTGAGTGAGATCATCGTCATCGAATCTGGCCACAACATAACCGCGGTTCGCCTCGTACGTGACCATGTCCTCAGCCTCGAGAGTACGCAGCGCCTCACGAAGCGGGCTGCGCGAGACGCCGATCTGCTCGGCCAACTCGACCTGGAGAATCTTCTCACCGGGCAGCAGCACGCGGTCGATGATCAGTCCACGGATCTGAGCGGCGGCCTGGAGGGTCATCTGGGAGGAAAGCCCGGGACGGCTAGCGCTCATCGGATTGCTCCTTCGATCGAACACGCGCGACCCGGTGCGACCCGGCGCGACCACGCGAGGTACAGGGATCCCATGTCGGCTCCTATCATGTCGTCTAAAGTGTCTACAACAATACACGCAAAATATCCCATGTTCCGCTTGGCGATTGCATTTTAACGTCGCCAGCTCAAGATCAACAGCTTCCGGAGGCACAGATTGTCCACATCCCCAGCAACCCCACCCGCCCTGTCCGACGACACCGCCCCGCTCTCCGGGCTACGGGTCGTCGACCTCACGATCTGGATGGCAGGGTCGGTAGCTGCCATGCTGCTCGCGGATCTCGGTGCGGATGTCGTCAAGGTCGAGAGTCCTCGTGGCGATCCAGCGCGAGAACACATCGCGCCAACCGCGGGCGGCGGCGGATCGATTCCCGAAGGGACGAGTCCGTCCTACACGGCCTGCAACAGGAACAAGCGTTCAATCACTCTTGATCTCAAGGACGAAGCTGATCGCCGAACGATGAACGGGCTGGTCGCTGCGGCGGACGTCTTCGTCACCAACCTCGCCGGCCCGGCTCTGAGGAGGCTTGGAATGGATGCCGAAACCCTGACCGTCGCGAATCCGCGGCTCATCTATGCGCGGTCCGCCGGCCTCGGGACGGTGGGGCCGCGCGCCGACGACCTCGCCCAGGACATGACCGGGATGGCCTACGGAGGGATGCTATTTACCGCGTCCCCGGAAGCAGGGGAGCCATTTGCCCCTCCGGGCGCCATGAACGACGTCATGACGGGGACGATGCTCGGTTTCGGCATTATGGCCGCACTGGCCCAACGGGCGCGGACCGGGACCGGAACAGTCGTGTCGGGATCACTCCTGCAGACTTCGCTGTGGAGTCAGATGCTCCTCATCGGCTCCGTCGCGAACACGGAAAATGCCTCGACAAACGGACGGCCACGACGGAACCCACGCAACGCACTCCTCAACCAATACAAGGCGGCAGATGGGAAGTGGATCGCCGTCGCGGCTATCAATGCCGGTGCATGGCAGCCGTTCCTCGACGCCGCGGGACTCACCCATCTCGTCGAGGATGCGCGATTCGCCACCTTCAACGATGCGCTCACCCACGCCCACGAACTCCGCGCCCTGCTCGACGCGCACTTTCTCACGCGGAATGCGGCAGACTGGCTCGACCGCTTCAGGGCGGGACATGTGTGGTGCGGTCCCGTCAACGAGTTGGCCGACGTCATTGTCGACGAACACATCCAGGCCGAAGGCTACCTATCCCGGCTGTCCGACGGCGTGATGACAGCGACGATGCCCTTCACCCTGCGTGACCACACGATTCCCCAGGCAGCGGGACCGGCACTCGGCGCCGACACGCAAGAAGTGCTCCGCGATTGGGGCGTCTCGAGGGGATGACGACTGTTCGCGAGAATTCAATTTTGCATGTATCTTTGTATTCATTCTGACTTTCGAAGGAGAACTCATGCCTATCCTTGAGCTTGACCCGTCCCGAACCGCCCTGGTCGTCATGGACTACCAGCCGAGCAGCCTCGGCCCACTCCCGAACGCTGATGAGCTTGTCGCCCGTACGGGTGAGCTGCTCGACAGAGTGCGGTCAGCCGGGGCGCAGGTCGCACACGTCCGGGTGGGATTCGCAGACTCCGACTACGACGCAGTGCCCAGCCACAGCCCCTTCGCAGCGATCGCCGCCAACGAGAAGATGCGCACAGCAATGCACGCCGACTCCGCGAGCACGGCAATCAACCAGCGGCTCGCTCCGCTCGACGGAGAGATCACGGTGCGCAAGACCCGAGTTGGCCCCTTCTCGAGCACCGACCTACACCAGCAACTCCGAGGCGCCGGCGTCGACACCATCCTGCTTGCCGGCATCACTACGGCTGGGGTCGTCCTCTCCACCGTGCGGCAGGCAGCCGACCTGGACTACCGGGTCGTAGTCGTCTCCGATGCCTGCGCTGATCCCGACACGCAGGTTCACGAGACCCTCGTCACCAAGGTGTTCCCACGCCAGGCAACTGTCCTCACGGCGCAGGAGCTCTTGGTCGCGCTCGACTGATACTGCCGCGCCGCGTCGTCGGCGCGGCCTGACGCCCGACGGCTCCACTCGCCGTCGTGCGTCAGGCCGCCGTCGGCGCAGAGCCGCTGCCGGCGGTGTTGAGCCCAGCCGAAACCGGCACCTGCCCGGTTGCCTTCGCAAGGCCGAAGCGCGGCATGCCGTTGTACACCGCCCCAATGCCGAGGGCAGGGACCTCCTGACTTGGCTCATTTCCTTAGTGCGCGAAAAGGCGCCAATCCGAACACATAACCGCAGGTCAGAGCCCCTCCGACCGCGAGACCGTGACCTGTGGGCCAAGCCAGGACTGTGAGACTGCGGCTGGTTGGACTGGGCGGAGTACCTTTGCCGGGGACGGACAAGGCGTTTAGCAGGTCAGGCCTCGGCGATGTCGAGGATTAGCGGCATGTGATCGCTGTGTGCGAGCCACTCGTCGGGGCTGCCGACTTCGAGGCTGGTCTTGGCGCTTTCCCTGACAAAGGCGTAGTCGATGTGATGACCGAACCGCAGATTGCGGGTGTGGAAGTAGGTTTTGGTCTGTTCGGCTCCGTGAGCGGACCGGGTTTGGCTATGGAAGGCGCTGCACAGTCCGAGCTTGCCGAGTTTCTCCACCAGCATGCTGTGGTTCCTGTCAGGATGTCCACGGTCCCAGATGGTGTTGCTGTTGAAGTCGCCCATGAGAAGGGCGCGGCCCTGGCCCAGGAAGTCCTTGTGGCGATCGACGATTTCGTGGGTGACGCGCACATAACGCAGATCCCGGGTGAGCTGATGTGCCCAGAGCGCGATGATGTTGAGCCCGTTTACTGTAAATGGGATGTGCCATGGGAGCCCGGCGTCTGATTGCTCTGTGATTCTGTAGCGGGCGTCCGCGTAGCCGAGGACTCCGAGGCCTTTGTTGAGCCGGGAACCGGTCCATGCCGCGAAAGGATGGTCGCCGGCAACCACGTCCTTTCGCCACTTCCTGAAGAATGACGAGGTCCGGCTTCAGCGCCTCTATTAGGTGGCTCTTCTTGTAGTAGGCCATAGAGCAGTTCCACGAAACGATCCGCATCGACACCTCCTAAGTTCTGGCAGACTCGGCGCGATCCTATCCTCCCGCTATGCCCATGCGCTCTTATCGATCAACCGCCAGCGTGCCCGACTCGGCACATTCGCTTTAGTGCGTGAAAAATCACCAATCCGAACACATCACCGCCGGTCAGAGCCCCGGCCGACCGCGAGATCGCGATCTGTGAGCCAAGTCCGGTCAGGCCGGACTTCGACGAACTGCCAACCCTGACATTCCTGTCCACAATGATCCATGGGCCAGGACACGGGCTGGTACGTGGTCGCCGGCCTCGAAAATCGCGGGATCACCGAAGCCGCAACCATCCTAGGCATCCCCTACGGCCAACGCCACCACATCGGCCGCCCTTCTCGGTGCTCAGGTGAAGTTACTGCGCCGCCCGGCGTTGCTGAAATCAATCTTTCCCAAACGGCACCCCGGGACCACAGCCCCGAAATCCGGCATCCCAGCCCAGGTCTACGCTGCGGGCCGAGACCATGACCAGGACGCTGCTGAGAGGCAGTTGGAAGCAAAGCTTGAGCGCACCCCAGCACGAGCTCGAAGTCGCTTACAAGGAAACAAACCAGCTGCGTATTCAACTCATTCGGGCCCCAACGACCATAAAGCCAGCTGTGTGCCGACAATTCAGCTGTCAAGAAGCGCTAGCGCACTCTCTCTAGAGTCGCAGAAGCCGCAGCTTCGAGGAATGAGCTATTCCGGGGCCCCAAGGATACGCTCCGACATGAGATCTACAGCATGCGGGCCACTTACATTCCCCAGAAGAAAAGGAACGCTACCCAGCACCGAGCGGGTTCGAGATCGGCGACGCACCCCCGAAAGCCTGGACAAGTCAACAAACGCAGCGACACGAGGAAGGCTCCGGAGACCATCACGGACATTCTGATCTGGCGGGAAGAACGAATGCGGACACTGATCAAGAAACCACTAAAAACCGGGTCTGCTCCGAGCCCCCAAGCTCATGAGAGCTGATGGTTCCGCGGTCTGGGGCGTTCGCATCGAGAACCACACTTCACAGGCCCTCAGAATGAAGCGCGGGACTTGCATGGATGCAAGAACACCCACGAATCGGTTCACTTTTCGGACGGCGCTGACGTCTCCAACAGCTCCTGTATGTAGTGGAGCAAGAACTCATGCCTGTAGTGAAGGCCAATCCAGGGTGATGCGGTGAGTTCGTCGGTGTTGAAAGTCTCTTGGTGTGTTCGTGCTTCTTCGGCGCAGGGGCCCCGCCCCAGCATGCCGGATTGGCTCGCCTTCTGCACGGGGCTACTTGGAGCGGGGCGTCGGGGCATGGTCCTCTTTTCGTCTTCCTAGGTGATCGGGTCTGGACTGGCGAACGGATATCGAGGCGTTCTTTGTTAGAACGCGCGGAGGATGTCTTCGACGCGTTGTTTGGCGTCGCCGAAGAGCATTTGGGAGTTCTCCCGGATGAACAGGGGGTTCTGCACGCCGGCGTAGCCGGCGGCCATGGAGCGTTTGAACACCACCACGTTTTCTGCTTCCCATACCCGGAGGACGGGCATCCCGGCGATCGGGCTGGAGGGGTCTTCGGCCGCGGCGGGGTTCACGGTGTCGTTGGCCCCGATGACGAGGACGACGGAGGTCCCGCCGAGGTCTTCGTTGATTTCGTCCATTTCCAGGACGATGTCGTAGGGGACTTTCGCCTCGGCGAGGAGCACGTTCATGTGGCCCGGCAACCGGCCTGCGACGGGGTGGATGCCGAAGCGGACGTCCACTCCCCGTTCGCGGAGCTGGTGGGCGAGTTCCGCGACGGGGTATTGGGCCTGGGCGACTGCCATGCCGTAGCCGGGGGTGATGACCACGCTGGCGGCGTTGGTCAGCAGTTCGGCGGTTGCCTGGGCCGTGATTTCGCGGTGCTCACCATACTCGGCGTCGCCTCCGGTGGGGGCGGCGATGCCGAAGCCGCCGGCGATGACGGAGATGAAGGACCGGTTCATAGCACTGCACATGATGTAGGACAGGTACGCGCCGGAGGAGCCGACCAGGGCGCCTGTGATGATGAGAAGGTCGTTGTTCAGCAGGAAGCCCGCCGCGGCTGCGGCCCAGCCGGAGTAGCTGTTGAGCATGGACACGACGACGGGCATGTCGCCGCCGCCGATGGAGGCCACCAGGTGCCAGCCCAGTCCCAGGGCGAGCACGGTGACAACAACCAGCAACCACAGCTGGGAGTCGTTGACGTACCAGACCGTCAGGGCGATGAACGCGACCAGGGCGCCGAGGTTGATGGCGTTCTTTCCCGGCAGCATCAGCGGTGATGACTTCATCCTGGCCGAGAGTTTGAGGAACGCGACGATCGAGCCGGTGAAGGTCACCGCTCCGATGAAGACACCGATGAACACCTCGGCATGATGGACGGCCATGAGCGTTTCGGGCAGGGCGGGGGCCTCGAGGTGCCCGTTCCAGCCGACAAGCACCGCGGCGAGGCCAACGAAGCTGTGCAGCAGGGCGATCAGTTCGGGCATGCCCGTCATTTCCACCACCCGGGCCCGCCACAAGCCGATGGCGCCTCCGACCAGGACCGCGGCCACGAGGAAGACCACACCTGCGCGGCCCTGGTCTGATCCCCACGCGTCCTGGAGGGTCAGCCACACGGTGGCAGCGAGGGCGATCATCATCCCTGTGATGCCGTAGATCACGCCCGTCCGGGCCTTCTCGTGCTTGCTCAGCCCGGCAAGGCTGAGGATGAACAGCAAAGCGGCAACAATGTAGGCCGCCCCCGCGATGGACTCTGTGGTCAACGGACCGGAAACGCTATCAAACACGGTCAAGCTCCTCGTTAAAGTTCCAATTGCTTCGCGAACGGCGCTCACCCATGTGCTCTGTCTCCCTGGGAGAACATGGCGAGCATGCGCCGCGTGACGGCGAAGCCGCCGAAGATGTTGATGCTGGCCAGCAGGATCGCAACTGCGGCAATGACCTGCATGATGAGGTTCTCGGAGGTGACCTGCAGCAGGGCGCCGACGACGATGATTCCGGAAATGGCATTCGTGACGGACATCAGCGGGGTGTGCAGGGCATGTGCCACCTTCCCGATGACGTAGAACCCGACCACGACAGAGAGCACGAGCACGGTGAAGTGCTGCGGCAGCGGGGCCGGTGCGACGGCGTTGATGCCAAAAAGTGCCGCGATTCCGGCGGCGAAGAGCACGGCCTTCCCGACCGGGCTCATCCCCTTCTTTCCTGCTTTGTCGCCGGAGGGCTCTCCGGCAGGTTTGATCTCAGCCTGTGCCGCAGGGGCAGCGGAAACCTGGACCGGAGGCGGGGGCCAGGCCTTCTCGCCATCGCGCACCACCGTCACCGAACGCTGCACGACGTCGTCGAAGTCGATCCGAAGCTGCCCGTCCTTCTCCTTGGTGAGGAGCTTGAGCAGGTTCACCATGTTGGTCCCGTAGAGCTGCGACGCCTGCGCCGGCAACCGGGCCGGAAGGTCGGTGTACCCGAGGATCACGACGCCGTTGTCCGTGACCACGCGTTCCCCGGCGACCGAGCCCTCCACGTTCCCGCCCTGGCCGGCGGCCATGTCCACGATCACGCTGCCGGATTTCATGCAGGCCACGTCCTCGGCCGTGAGCAGCTTCGGCGCCGGACGACCCGGGATCAGGGCCGTGGTGATGATGATGTCCACATCCTGTGCCTGTTCCGTGTAGATCTCTGCGGCACGGGCGTTGTACGCCTCGGAGGTGGCCTTGGCATACCCGTCGGAGGATTTCATCTCTTCCTCCACCTCGACTTTGAGGTAGGTCCCGCCGATCGATTTCACCTGGTCGGCCACCTCGGGGCGGGGGTCCGTGGCACGGACGATCGCGCCCAGGCTGGACGCCGCGCCGATCGCAGCCAGACCGGCGACGCCGGCTCCCGCGACCAGCACTTTCGCCGGCGGAACCTTGCCCGCCGCGGTCACCTGTCCCGTGAAGAACCGGCCGAATTCGTGTGCGGCCTCAATCACCGCCCGGTAGCCGGCGATGTTCGCCATGGAACTCAGCACGTCCATCGACTGCGCCCTCGAAATGCGGGGCACCGCATCCAACGCCAGGGCCGTGATCGGCCGTGCGGCCAGAGCCTCTACCAGCTCGGGCCGCAGGCCCGGGCTCAGCGTCCCGATCAGCGTCGCGCCGTCGGCCAGCCGGCCGATTTCTTCCTCGGTGGGCGGGTTCACCCGGAGCACCACCTCACTGCCCCAAGCCTCATCCGCGCCCACAATCAGCGCACCTGCCTCGACATACGCGTCATCAAGGAAGGACGATGACTCCCCCGCGCCCTTCTCGACCACCACCTCGTAGCCCAACTCCGCCAGTTGCCTGACCGTTACGGGCGTAGCCGCCACCCTTGTCTCCTGGCCCAATTCGGCCACGATACCGATACGTGTCACGTTTCTCTCTCTTATCCATCTCATATGCCCGACAGGACTCGCTCTGCCCGGCACAATCTGCGTATGTTCATTTCTCCTGAGACTCGTTATTCAGACCTCGGTTGCTCCCTTCGGACCCTCCGCGCGCGGTGGCGAGGATGTCGTCGAGGTAGCCGACCTGCGCCGGGGCTCCGCCATCTTCGTGGCCGAGGCATCTGGTGGCAGCCAGCAACTCCTCGGGACAGCCATAACCGTGGCGACACTGAACTCAGGAGCCGGAGCGGGCAAGTTCTTGGTTGGGAGGAGAATCCCCTGCGTGGCGGATGAACACCTGCTTGCCATCAGCTCGTTCGACCATTTCTCGAGGAAACGGGCCCTCGGCAGAAATCCAAAGTATCGAGTTGTCTGGCATCACGGCCTCGACTATTCCGGTCCGTAGCGCCTGTCCAAACAGCCGTACCTCTACAAATTGACCCAAAGCGCGATGCCAGTCTGATTGCAGATGAAGGTCCACAGACTCTTCCTTCCGTTTGTCGATCTAGAGCTATCCGCACGGAATGTCAGTTGGAGCGTGAAGGCCGTGCGCGTCCAGCGGTAGGCACCAAACGTTGGGGTATTTTTCCCTGTTCGTAGGCATTCCGGTAGCCGCTGGTGTCTATTAGTGCTTCCTCGTCCACGACAGTGTGATGTCCCTCATGTTACTCCTGAACAAGAATAATGTATACATTAATTACTAAAAAAACGCATCCAATGTGTGCACGGTGACGTTCTTCCAATCCGGAGGAGCTTGAGCGCGCCGGCCGGTGGAGTCTCCTGGCCACAAATCGCGAGGACACACGTGACCGTCACACTGATCACCGGCGCCAACAAGGGCATCGGTTTCGAGACAGCCAAACAGCTCCTGGAGTTGGGACACATCGTCTACATCGGCGCACGTGACGTCGAGCGTGGCATGAAAGCCGCCGCAGCGCTCGGTGCCCGATTTGTGTCGCTCGACGTGACCGACGATGCACCAGTAAGCTGCGTGCTGGCAACGATCGGCTCGGCCGAGGGACAACCCGACGTACTGGTGCACAACGCAGGCATCCTAGATACGGAAATGGACGGCCCTCGGCTCATTCGCATGGACGAGCGTCCGAGGCTCGATCTGTCGGACGCTCGCTCGACCCCCGCGGCCGCGGTACGTCCGATCGTCGCGCTCTCCCGCGCGAAACCAGAATCCGTTGGAATCGGCCTCTTCCGGGCCACTGACGGAACTAAAACCGCAGGCCAGAAGCACATTGAATCCCCCGCAGTGTTCGAACCGAGGAACGCCTCCGAATCGCGGCTCGAATTGACTCCTCACCGGGTCACATATGGAGCTAAACCCGCAGGTCAAAGCGACAATCGGAGCCCCCTGTCGGATTCGAACCGACGACCCCCGCTTTACAAGAGCGGTGCTCTGGCCAACTGAGCTAAGGAGGCGCGCTCCGGCGGACCGGAGCTAGTGCGCGCGAGCGCTAGATAAGGGTAGCCCAAGACCTCCCGCCCACGGAAATTGCAGCGCACGGGAGGCCTAGGCCGGGAGAACTACTTCTTCGCTGCGATAGCCGCATTCAGGACGGTCATGAAGTCCGTCTTGTTGTCCCACTGCTGGCCGTCGACGAAGACCGTGGGCGTGCCGGAGATCCCGATATTCTTGGCCTCCTGGGTGACCACCTTGATGAACGGGCGGTAGGTCTTGTTGTCAATGCAGGAGTCAATGTTGGCCGATCCCGCTTGGGTGGCCAACTTCTTGAGGTCGTTGTCCGAAATGCCCGCACTGCCCTCGGCAGGCTGCTGTGCGTACAGCAGGTCTACGAGTGCCGAGTACTTGTCCGGTGACGTGTTCGCCACGCACGCTGCGGCGTTGGCGGCGCGAGAGGAGTAGTTGGTGCTGGAGCTGGCGTCCAGGAAGCCGAAGGGACGGTACTCCAGGGTGATCTTGCCGTCGTCGCGCAACTGGGTCAGCTGCTGGTTGTACGTGCTCTCGAAGTTCTTGCAGATGGGGCAGATGAAGTCGATGTAAGCCACAACCTTGACCGGCTTGCCAGCTTCAGCCTCGGCACCCGGAGCGGTTACCGTGGCTGGCTTGGTGGCCGGAGCTGCCGGCAGGTCCGCCAGGTTAACAGTTCCGGCGGCCACCTTCGTCACGTCGGTGCCCTTCAGCAGCGTCACGCCGCCGTGCACGTTGGCGTTCGCCGGGGTCGGACCCTGGTCGGCGATCGGGGCGTTGTTCGCAATGTTCTGGGTGACCACGAGGGCAATGACCGCGAGGATCGCCACGACGGCAACCACGATGCCCCATCCGATGAGCAACTTATTGCGCTTGTCTTTCTTCAGCTGAGCTTCGCGGATCTCGCGGGCCTTTTCGCGGGCCTGGGCGGTGCGCTCTGCCTTGGACAGGCGTGGTTCGTTTGCGGGGCTCATCAGTTCCTCGTGATTGATCGACGGCGTTGGTTTTTAGCTTTGGCAACGGGGCCAGTTTACGGGAGAAGAGTGGCAGCTTTGCTGGGGTCATCGACTCCAGTCTGAGGAACGAGCAAGTGTCCTTGATGATTCCCGCCGGTAGGGTGGGAGATGAGTCACAAGCAACCCCAGGGGGCAGCAATGCAAGAAACGGCAAGCGAAAAAATCGACAGCGCACCCGAAGGCAATCAGGCTCCAAAGGCCCGGAAACACGACTTCATGGTGGTCTCCAACCGCCTTCCGGTTGACCGTTACCCCAGCGATGACGGGGAAAGCGGCGAGGAAGGTTGGCGCCGCTCTCCTGGGGGCCTAGTGACTGCCCTCGCGCCGATGATGACCAAGAGCGACGGCGCCTGGGTGGGCTGGCACGGCGCCCCGGACGAAGCGTTGGAACCCTTCAGCCACGGCGGGATGGACCTGATTCCCGTGGAACTCAGCACGCACGATGTTGAGCTCTATTACGAAGGGTTCTCCAACGCCACTCTCTGGCCGCTTTACCACGACGTCATTGCCCCACCGGAGTTCCACCGAACTTGGTGGGACAGCTACCGCCGGGTCAACCGGCGCTTCGCCGACGCCGTCATCCAATACGCAGACGACGGAGCCACCGTCTGGGTGCAGGATTACCAACTCCAGCTCGTGCCGAGCATGCTCCGGCAGGCGCGCCCGGACCTGCGCATCGGTTTCTTCAACCACATCCCGTTCCCGCCGCCGGAGATCTTCGCCCAATTGCCGTGGCGCCAGGCCATCATCGAAGGCCTGCTCGGCGCCGATCTGGTGGGTTTCCAGCGCCCCAGCGACGCGGCGAACTTCATGCGCTCGGCACGCCGATTCATTGGCGCCAGCGTCAAACAGCAGCAGGTCCACGTCAAGGGACCGGACGGGCAGATCACCCATATTGCCCGCGCACAGGCCTTCCCGATCTCCATTGCCGTAGACCAGATCAGCGAACTCGCGGAGCGCCCGGACATCATCGAACGTGCCCGGCAGATCCGCCAGGACCTCGGAAACCCCAAAACCATCCTCCTGGGCGTAGACCGCCTCGACTACACCAAGGGCATCCCCCACCGTTTGAAGGCCTTCGAAGAACTCCTCAAGGAAGGCCGGCTCACCGTGGAGGACGCCACACTGATCCAGGTGGCGAGCCCCAGTCGCGAGCGCGTGCGGCAGTACCGGCTCCTGCGTGAGGAAATTGAGGGCACCGTCGGCCACATCAACGGCAGCTACGACACCATGCAGAACACCGCCGTTCGCTACCTCCACCACAGCTACCCGGTCGAGGAAATGGTGGCTTTGTACCTCGCGGCCGACGTCATGCTGGTGACAGCATTGCGTGACGGTATGA
Source organism: Arthrobacter sp. NPDC058127 (assembly GCF_042884555.1). NCBI lineage: Bacteria > Bacillati > Actinomycetota > Actinomycetes > Micrococcales > Micrococcaceae > Arthrobacter > Arthrobacter sp. NPDC058127. The sequence continues at coordinate 124,025 of NZ_JBHVTT010000013.1, forward strand.
ACCTCGTGGCAAAGGAATATGTCACAGCCCGGACCAACAACACAGGCGCCTTGGTCCTGAGTGAATTCACCGGCGCGGCCGATCAACTCAAGCAAGCACTCCTCATGAATCCGCACGACATCGACGGGCTCAAGAACACCATCATGAGGGCCGTGAACCTGCCTTCGAACGAATCCCGCCGCCGGATGAAGTCCATGCGCAAGCAAATCCTCGACCACGACGTCGATCATTGGTCAGCCGAATTCCTCTCGGCCCTGGCAGAAATCGTGGTGCGCGATGACTCCTGAGACAGCAGACACTCCCCCGCTGAGCCTGCCGCCCGAACTGCTCGACGCCGTCCGCAGAATCGCGGGCACCGAGCACCTTTTGGTGGCGATGGACTTTGACGGCACCATTTCCCCGATCGTGGACCACGCCGACGCCGCGCGCCCGCTCGAGCGCTCAGCCGCGGCCTTCGCTGAACTCGCCAAACTTCCGAGGACGACGACGGCGCTCATCTCCGGGCGGGCATTGGCCAGCCTGCGGGCGGTCGCCTCGCCTCCCGAGGCCACGCTGCTGATTGGCAGCCATGGCGCGGAGGCCTGGATGGGCCCCGGTTCGGCGGAACTCCAGCTCGACAACGCCCAAAGGGGCCTCCTTGCCGAAGTCCGCGAGGTGTTGGCCGGAATCTCGCAGGAAGCTCCAGGGACAGTCCTCGAAGACAAGCCCGCCGGCGTCGTACTTCACACCCGGCGTGCCGCCGATGACGTGGCGGAGGACGCCGTCGCGGCCGCCCGGACAGTCCTTGAAGGCCGGCCGGGAGTGTTCCTCAAGAACGGCAAACGGGTCCTCGAGACCTCGGTGGTGCATTCCTCCAAGGGCGAGGCCGTCGAGTTCCTGCGCCAGGCCACCTCGGCTACCGGGATCCTTTTTGCCGGGGACGACGTTACGGACGAGGACGCCATCGCCAGGCTTGGGGCCGGGGATGTCGGCGTGAAGGTTGGACTGGATTTCACCCAGGCCGAGTTCCGGGTCGAAGCCCCTGTCCACGTCGCCGAACTCCTTGAGGCGGTCCTTCGCGAACGCCGCCGCGAAGTCTCGGGAGACTCATCTCACATGTGACGTTCGTAACATTTGGGCGAATAACCCGGGCTGCTGCCATACTCTTGGTTGTGATGTGACGCACAACAACCGTGCGGCGTCACTCAGTCTCCCTTGCCCGGGCCCAGCCCGGGGCAGGGAGTCCAACTGAATAAACATGAACCATTCACAACGGATCGTCCGGCACGTACCTGCCGGTGAAGGGATTGATAACTGTGGCAACAGTTACTTTTGATAACGCTACGCGTCTGTACCCGGGCACAGATAAGCCCGCCGTCGATAAGCTCAACATCGACATCGCCGATGGCGAATTCCTGGTCCTCGTTGGACCCTCCGGTTGCGGTAAGTCCACCTCCCTGCGCATGCTCGCAGGCCTCGAGGATGTGAACTCCGGCCGCATTCTGATCGGCGACCGCGACGTCACGGACGTCCCGCCGAAGGACCGCGACATCGCAATGGTGTTCCAGAACTACGCCCTGTACCCGCACATGACAGTTGCGGACAACATGGGCTTCGCACTCAAGATCGCCGGCGTCTCCAAGGAAGAGCGCGCCGAGCGTGTCCGCGAAGCAGCCAAGCTTCTTGACCTCGAGCAGTACCTGGACCGCAAGCCGAAGGCACTCTCCGGTGGCCAGCGTCAGCGCGTTGCCATGGGCCGCGCAATCGTCCGTAACCCGCAGGTCTTCCTCATGGATGAGCCCCTTTCCAACTTGGACGCCAAGCTCCGTGTCCAGACGCGTACGCAGATCGCATCCCTGACCCGGCGCCTCGGCGTGACCACGGTCTACGTGACGCACGACCAGGTCGAGGCCATGACCATGGGTGACCGCGTTGCCGTTCTCAAGGATGGCCTGCTGCAGCAGGTAGACACCCCGCGCAACCTTTACGACCGCCCGAAGAACGTCTTCGTTGCCGGCTTCATCGGCTCCCCCGCCATGAACTTGCTCGAACTGCCGGTCGTCGACGGCGGTGTCCAGTTCGGTGGCACGGTTTACCCGGTACCGCACGATGTCCTCGAAGAGGCACACGGCAAGACCGTGACGCTCGGTTCCCGTCCGGAAGACCTCGAAACCGTTGGTGCCGGCGAAGGTCTCGAAGTTGAGGTTGACGTCGTCGAAGAACTCGGCGCTGACGCCTACGTCTACGGCCACACCACGCTTGACGGCAAGAGCCACGACATCGTGGCCCGCGTCGACGGCCGCCGTCCCCCGATGAAGGGCGAGTCCATCTTCGTCCGTCCGCAGTCGGGCCACGTGCACTTGTTCGACACCAAGTCGGGCCTGCGCCTGGGCGACTAGTCCCCACCGGCACCCTAACCTCGCTCCGCTTCGGTCAGGGAACCCTGCCGGCGTGGGCCCACTCACCAGCCCCCTAACCTCGCTCCGCTTCGGTCAGGGAACCCTGCCGGCGTGGGCCGAGCACTACCGCATTACCGACGGCGGCCCTTCCGAGTGGACGGGCCGCCGTCGTCGTTAACAGCAGCCTCCATACGGAAGAATTGACCCCATGACCGAGCAAAGCGGTGCCAAGTGGCATGACGAACCCACCGACTACGCGCAGATCGGCAAACTCCCGCGCACCGAGGCTGCCAGCGCCAATGACACGGCACCTCCGGCGGGGGTCATCGGATCCCTCAACATCACTGCCGCAGCAGCGGATCCCGAGCTCCTGGACCTGCCGTGGCACATCGCTCTCGAGGACTGGCCTGCAGCGAACCTGGCCGCCCTGCCCCGCGGCATTTCCCGGCACATCGTGCGTTTCGCGCACCTGGGCGGCTCCGTCATCGCCATCAAGGAAACGTCCGAACACGTTGCCCGGCACGAGTACCACATGCTCCGCAAGCTGGCACGGATGGATGTGCCGTGCGTCGAGCCGGTTGCAGTCATCACCGGCCGCACCACCGTTGACGGCAAGCCACTGAACCCCGTCCTGGTCACCCGGCACCTCAAGTTCTCCATGCCGTACCGTGCGCTCTTCTCCCAAATGCTGCGCCGGGACACCCTCACAAGGCTTATCGATGCCCAAGCGCTGCTGCTGGTGCGCCTGCACCTGATCGGCTTCTATTGGGGCGACGTTTCCTTGTCCAACACCTTGTTCCGGCGTGACGCCGGCGCGTTCGCCGCGTACCTCGTGGACGCGGAAACCGGCGAGCTGTACCCCGATCTGTCGGTGGGCCAGCGCGAGTACGATCTGGAGATTGCCCGCGTCAACATCGCCGGTGAGCTCATGGACCTGCTCGAAGGCGGACTGATCGAGGAAAAGGTGGACCCGGTGGCGACGTCGGAGCTCATCATGGACTCGTACCGCCGGCTATGGGCCGAACTCACTGAAAAGGAATCGTTCGAGCTCGGCGAACGCTGGCGCGTGGGCGCGCGCATCCGCCGCCTCAACGAACTCGGCTTCGACGTCGAGGAATACGCCATCAAGACCACCGCGGACGGTTCCACTATCCAGCTTCAGCCCAAGGTGGTCGACGCCGGCCACCACCAGCGGCGGTTGCTTCGCCTCACGGGCCTGGATGCCCAGGAGAACCAGGCCCGCCGGCTGCTCAATGACATGGATTCATTCCGGGCGGACAACAACCCGGACATGGACGAAGAAATCAGTGCCCATACCTGGGTCAGCCAGATCTTCGAGCCCATCGTCCGATCCATCCCGCGCGACCTCGCAGGCAAGCTTGAGCCGGCGGAAGTGGTCCACGAAGTCCTCGAACACCGCTGGTACATGAGCCAGAAGCAGGACAGCCACATCCCCTTGGCGGAAGCCGTACAGTCCTACTTGGACACCATCCTGCGCCACCGGCGTGACGAGGCTGCCATCATGCTCAACCCGGACACTGCGATGCTCAAGATCCTTGAGGCTGAAACCGAGGAATCCCGGTACGACGAGGACGAATACCCGGATTCCGACGACTAACGCGGGGGTTCAGGGCTCCAGCGTCTCCGCGAGTCCCTTAAGCACTGGTTCGCGCCCGAGCTCGATGTGGGAGTACGCCAGGGTGTAGGCGAGTTCGGCCTTGCCGCCGAGGATGGCGTTGCACAGTTCCATGTGCTCGTCGCGCTGGAGTTCGTTGCTGCGGTTGTGGGCGAGCCCGAAGATCCAGCGCATGCGTCCAAACAACGGCTTGACCGACTCGATGAGCAGCCGGTTGCCGGACAGCCGCACGATTTCGGCGTGGAACGCCGCACTGAGGCGTACGACGTCGTCGGTGCGGTCGTCGTCGATCGCTTGCCTCGTGTCGTCGAGGAGCTCCTTCAAACGGAGGACCGGCTCTCCCGCCGCGACGCGGACGGCCGCCATGCGGGCCGCGAACGTTTCCAGGCAAAGCCGCACGTCGAAGAGTTCGTTGACGTCGGTGAGCGTCAATTGGCGCACCACGGCGCCCCGGCGGGGGAAGGTTTCCACGAAGCCGTCCTGCTCAAGGCGTTGGATGGCCTCCCGCACGGGGATTCGTGAAACGTTGTAGAGCTCGGAGAGCTCCCGTTCGCGCAGCCGCGCGCCCTGCTCGTATCTCCCCGCCACGATTCCCTCAAGGACCAGCTGGTAGACCTGTTCGGCCCGGGCTTCGTCGTCGCGGCCTGTCAACGTTTCGGGCATCGGCTTCGGCCACCCTTCCCTTCCCCATCGTCTTGCGTTCCACCCGAGCATACACGGACGGAAACTCAGCTGTTTGGTATTCCAGATAGTGCGATATTTGTGATTTACATCCCATCGAACCTGCTCTAGTCTATTTTTGGTATACAAAAAGTCCGGAGCCTACTCCTTGGATCATGAATCGAGCACCCCCGTTGACCCAGCTACAGTCCACCGCCGAAGCTACGGCTGAGCGTCCATCCCCCAGCATGTCCCCAAGCAGACCCACCGCCGAGGCGCGGTCGCTCCTGGCGACGGCCTGGCTGCGGATCCGCCAGAGCAAGATTGCCCTGTTGAGCCTCTGCGTGGTGGCGGCCATCATGTTGTTCGCCATCCTCGGCCCGCTGCTCAGTGCCATGTCCGGCAACGATCCCTTCACGTCCAACACCAGCCCCGATGTCCTGGACGACCTCCAGACTCCCGGGTTGCCGCTCCCCGGATACATGTACCCTTCGCCCGGCCACTGGCTGGGCGTGGAACCCGGACTGGGCCGTGACCTGTTTGCCCGCCTCGCCTATGGGGGCCAGGTTTCCCTCACCATTGCCCTGCTGTCCACTGCGGTCTCGGTGGTCCTGGGAACTGTGATCGGTGCAGCCGCGGGCTACTTCGGGGGCAAAACGGACGCCATCATCAGCCGGATCATGGATCTCTTCCTCGCTTTTCCGCACCTCCTGCTGGTCCTTTCACTGACCCCCATCCTGCAGTCACGGCTGAGGGACACCGCGCTGGGCCAGGGCAGCTTCCTGCCCATGGCTTCGCTCGTCATCATCCTGGGCTTCTTCGGCTGGGCATACCTCGCCCGTATTGTCCGCGGCCAAGTGCTGAGCCTCCGCGAGCGCGAGTTCGTCGAGGCCGCGCGGTCCTTCGGCGCCTCGCACCTGAGCGTGTTGTTCCGGCAGATCATTCCCAACGTGATGGGCGTCGTACTGGTCTACGCCACCATGCTCATTCCCACGAATATCTCCGCAGAAGCAGCACTGTCCTTCCTCGGCGTCGGCGTCAAGGACCCCACGCCGTCCTGGGGCCAGATGCTCAACGCCGCCCAATCCGGCAACTGGTACCTCAGCGATCCCTGGTTCCTGGCAGTCCCCGGCGCCATGCTCATCGTCACCGTCCTGGCGTTCAACCTCCTCGGCGACGCCGTGCGGGATGCCCTGGATCCCAAGGCATCACGCCACTAATCCCCCTTCATATCCGTTCCACCCACCCCTATGAGGAGCACAATGAACACCCCCACCAGAGCGCTGGCCCTTGCCGTGCTGATCGCCACCGCTGCCACAGGCTGCGCGGCGGGACAGAACCAGCCCGGAACTGCCGTCTCCGGCGCTTCGAGCACCGAGCAGGCTCCCGAAGTGGTCAAGCCCGGTTTCGCCACCAAGGGCGGCAACATCAACGTCCTGATGTCCTCGGACTTCCAAACCCTGGACCCGGGCAATAGCAACTACGTCCAGACGGCCAACGTCGGCCAGCTGTACTACAGGAACCTCACCATGGCGAAGGAGACGGCCGGACAGCCGCCCACCATCGTTCCGGACCTCGCCACGGACACGGGCCAGGTGTCCAAAGACGGACTCACCTGGACATTCACCCTCCAGAAGGGCGTCAAGTTCGAAGACGGCCGCCCCATCACCTCCGCCGACGTCAAGTACGGCATCGAACGCACTTTCGCCCAGGACGTCTACACCCAGGCCCCGCAGGAGCTCAACGCAGCGCTCGACGCCGGCGGCTACAAGGGGCCGTACAAGGATCCTTCCGCTGACCTCAAGGCCGTGGAAACTCCGGACGAGCGCACCATCGTCTTCCACTTGAAGAAGCCATTCGCCGAATTTCCGGCGCTGGCCTCCCGTTCCAACACTTCGCCTGTCCCGAAGGACAAGGACACCAAGCTGGACTACACCAACCACCCGGTGTCTACAGGCCCGTACATGGTTGATTCGTACAGTCGCGGAAAGTCGCTCAAACTGGTCCGCAACCCGAACTGGGATCCGTCCACCGACCCCAACCGCACGGCACTTCCGGACACCTTCAGGTTCTCGCTCTCCACTTCGCAGGCCACCATCAGCCAGCAGCTCCTGGCCAACTCCGATCCCAATGCCCTCACCCTGGACTCCAACGGTGCACTGCAGACTTCGGATTCCGCCAAGCTCGCTGATGCCCAGGTCAAAGACCGCGTCGCTTCGGGACTGCTCGGTTGCAACGACGTCCTCAGCCTCAACACCGAGAAGATCACCGATCCAGATGTCCGCAAGGCCATCGCCCTGGCCCTTGACCGCCAGTCCATCCTGGTCCAGTACGGCGGGCGCCGCTTCGGCGAACTCACCCAGACCCCGCTCAACGCCAAGATGCGCGGTTACGTGGCCCAAGACCTCGAGATCGACCCCACCGGCAAGCCCAAGCTGGAGGAAGCCAAGAAGCTCCTCGAAGGCAAGAACTACCCCAAGAGCCTCACCTACGGGTACGCCAACAACCGCGACGCCTACAAGAACACCGGCACCGTGATCCAGCAAAACCTCAAGGCCCTGGGCATCGACGTCCAGCTCGTGCCGATCCCGGCCCCGAACTACTACTCCGTCCTGGCCAGTGACCAGCTGCCGGACATTGCGCGCTCGGGCTGGTGCGGCGGCGCCGACCCTGCGTCGGTGCGTACGTCCGCCGATCCCATCCTCGGACCGAACAACGACGGCACCAGCTACGGCTTCTCCAACACGTCGCGCTACTTCGATCCGCAGATTTCGAAGGCCATGTTCGAGCTCCGGAACACTTCCGGGACCTCGGAGGAACTCGGCAAGAAATGGTCTGAGGAGTTCGGCAAGGCACTGAAGACCTACCCGATCATCCCGCTCGTCCGCAGCCACACCAACAGTGTGGTGGGCTCCAACATCCGCAACGCCCAAGTGGGCTACTTCTTCGGCGGCATCGACCTCTCGATCGTCGGCGTCGAGCACTAACCAGGCCTAATCCACACAACCGGGCCTGTTCACACCAATCAGGCCAGCCCAGAAGGGAGGCGGGCCGTCCGGTTAATACCGGGCGGCCCGCAACCAGCACAATGATCAGATTCATCTTTCGCCGGACAGGCTCCCTGATCCTGCTTCTCGTAGCCGTCAGCTTCATCACCTTCACGCTTTTCCAGCTCGGACCTGCCGATCCAGCGTCTGCCGCTTGCGGCCAGGAGTGCACTCCCGAACGCATCGCGGAAGCCCGCGTGGCCCTTGGCATGGACCACCCTTTCCTGGTCCAGTACATCGACTACATGAGCGGGCTGGTCTCGCCGCGGATGATCGGTGCGCCCGGAGCCGAATCGATCTGCCAGTGGCCATGCCTCGGCAAATCGTTCCAAACCAATGAAAACGTCTCGGACATCATTGCCCGCTCCCTGCCCTACACGCTCTCCATGGCGGTCGGCGCGCTCGTGCTCTGGACCGTTTCCGGCGTCGGGCTCGGTTTGCTCGCCGCCCTTCGCAAGGGATCCGCCACGGACAAGTTCATCGTCGGCGCAGCGTCCATTGGTGTCTCACTGCCTATCCCCGTCACCGGCTTGTTCCTGTTGCTGGTTTTCGTCAACCAGTTGCACCTCCTGCCCTTCACGACGAACGAGATCAACAGCCCCTTCGGTCCGCAGGGTCCGGGGGCCTGGGTGCTTAACTACTTCCTGCCTTGGGTGGCCCTCGCCGTGCTTTTCAGCGCGGCTTACATCCGCGTCACCCGGACCAACATGATCGAGACCTTCAGCGAGGACTTCATCCGCACGGCCCGTGCCAAGGGCCTGGCGCCCCGAACAGTGACGTTCAAGCACGGCGTCCGGGCCGGCATCACTCCGGTCGTGACCATGCTCGGAATGGACATCGGGCTCCTCCTCGGCGGCGCGGTCCTCACAGAGCAGATCTTCTCCGTCCCGGGGCTCGGTTTCACGGCAGTCCGGGCTGCCATTTCCGGCGACCTCCCCGTCACCATGGCCATCACCATGCTGGCCGCCTTCTTCGTCATCGTCGCGAATGTCGTTGTCGACCTCGCCTACGCTGCCATCGATCCCCGAGTGAGGCTCCAATGACCCAGCTCCAGCCCAGTCCGGCCGGTCAACCGGCCACGCGAACCACGCATCAGGCCGCGGGAACCGCCGCGTTCCTGGACGTCCGCAACCTTTCGGTGAAGTTCCCTACCGACGACGGCCTTGTTTCGGCCGTCAACGGGATGGATTTCTCCTTGGAGCGCGGGCAGACCCTCGGCATCGTAGGAGAGTCCGGGTCCGGCAAGTCGGTCACCAGCCAGGCGCTCATGGGGCTCCTCAAGGGGACCTCAGCCCGGGTCACCGGCCAGGCGTTGTTCCAGGGCAAGGACCTTGTGACGCTGCCCGAGTCCGGCATGCGGCAGCTTCGCGGCCGGAACATCGGCATGATCTTCCAGGATCCGCTCTCGGCCCTGCACCCCTTCTTCACCGTGGGTCATCAAATTGCCGAGGCCTACCTCGTCCACAACAAGGCGAGCAAGAAGCAAGCCCGCGCAGCCGCCGTCGACATGCTCGGAAGGGTGGGCATTCCCAGCCCAGAGCAGCGCTACGACGAATACCCGCACCATTTCTCCGGAGGCATGCGCCAACGCGCCATGATCGCCATGGCATTGATCTGCGAGCCGGAGCTGCTCATCGCGGACGAACCAACCACTGCGCTGGACGTCACCGTGCAGGCACAGATCCTTGACCTCATGTCCGAGCTCCAGCAGGAAACCAACTCGGCCCTGATCCTCATCACCCATGATCTTGGCGTGGTGGCCGAAGTGTGCGATTCCGTGCTGGTCATGTACGGCGGGCAATGCGTCGAATCGGGACCGGTGGACGAGATCTTCTACGACACGCAGCATCCCTACACCCTGGGCCTGCTCAAATCGATGCCCACGCTGAGCAGTTCCTCGGGCAGGCTCAACCCCATTCCGGGCCAGCCGCCGTCGCTCCTTGACCTTCCGAAAGGCTGCATTTTCAGCGCCCGGTGCGAGTACGCGGCCCTCGCCGGCGACAGCGTATGCGCGGGCCAGCGCCCGGAGCTCGTGGTCGAGGACGGCCACGGCAAGCGCTGCCACCTGAGCGGCCCCCAGATCGTCACCATTCGGAATACGCGTTAGGACCCGTCATGGACACGCAGGCAATTCTCCAGGTGGAGAACCTCCAGAAACACTTCCCCATCAAAGGCGGGCTGTTCTCCCCCATGGGATCCAAGACGGTCAAAGCGGTCGACGGCGTCTCCTTCAGTCTCGCGCGCGGCCAGACTTTGGGGCTCGTAGGTGAGTCCGGTTGCGGCAAGTCGACCACTGGACGCATGGTCGCTCGGCTCATGGATCCGACCGGTGGGAGGATCTTGATCGACGGGGTGGACATCAGCCAGCTGGGCGGCCGCGATCTGTACAACTTCCGCCGCAAAGTCCAAATGATCTTCCAGGACCCCTTCGCCTCGCTCAATCCACGGCAAACCGTGGGCACGGCCATCGCGGCGCCGATGCTGGCGCAAAAGATCAACCCGGCCGGCGGCCTCAAGAACCGGGTCAAGGAACTCCTCGAACAAGTGGGCCTCAAACCCGAGCACTACAACCGTTTCCCGCACGAGTTCTCCGGCGGCCAGCGCCAGCGCGTGGGAATCGCGCGCGCCATCTCTCTGAACCCCTCCGTGATTGTGTGCGACGAACCCGTATCCGCCCTCGATGTCTCGGTGCAGGCGCAAGTGGTCAACTTGCTGCAGGAGATCCAGCGGGACACCGGAGTGGCATACATCTTCATCGCGCACGATCTTTCCGTGGTCCGCCTTATCTCGCATGAGGTGGCGGTGATGTACCTCGGCAAAATCGTGGAGCAAGGAACCCGGGAGGAATTGTTCCGGGAGCCCCGGCATCCCTACACGCAAGCTCTCCTGTCCGCCGTGCCCCTGCCGGATCCCCGGGCAGCCCGCCAGCAACAAAAGATCCGGCTACGGGGAGATCTCCCGTCGCCGGCAAACCCACCCAGCGGCTGCGTCTTCCGCACCCGGTGTCCGTTGTTCGGCACCTTGGGCGCGGAACAGCAGGAACGCTGCATCAGCGAAATCCCCCGACCAGCCAGCGCGGCTGCCCCGGCCTGCCACCACGCAGGTCTGGAATCAGCAGCCCCCGCTGGTGTGCAATAGATCCAACATCAAAGGAGCAATACATTGAACACCCTGATTCGTGCCGTCCGCCCCTGGGGACAAGCATTGAGCGACGTCCTCATCACGGACGGCAAGATCACCGGCGTCGAACCCCATGACCCGACGCGCGCTGCGGCGACCGGCGACACCACCGTCGTCGAGGGCCGCGGCCGCCTGCTCGTGCCGTCGTTCTCGGACGTTCATGTGCACCTGGACTCCACCCGCATCGGCCTGCCGTTCCGCGAACACACAGGCGGCCCCGGCGTGTGGACCATGATGATGAACGATCGGCAGAACTGGCGCAACGCGGAGGTTCCGCTTCAGGAACGGGTCAACAACACCCTAGGCCGGATGATCGCGCGCGGCACCACGCGTGTCCGCTCCTATGCCCAGATCGACGTCGACTGCCGGCTTGAGCGTTTCGACGCCGTGATGGCCGCCAAGGAGCAGTTCAAAGGGCAGGCCGACGTCGACATCATCGCGTTCCCGCAGGCGGGCCTTCTCCTCGAGGACGGCACTGTCCCCCTCATGGACCAGGCACTCAAGGCCGGCGCAAATGTCATGGGCGGCATCGACCCGTGCAGCCTGGACCGCGACCCCGCCCGGCATCTGGACATCGTCTTCGGGCTGGCCGAAAAGTACCAGGTCCCCATTGATATCCACCTCCACGAGCCCGGCGAGCTCGGCGTCTTCAGCACGGACCTGGTGATCGAGCGCACCCGTGCCTTGGGCATGCAGGGCAAGGTCACCATGTCCCATGCGTACCAGCTGGGCAGCGTCTCCGAGGCCACCACGCGCCGCCTCATCGACGAATTCGCCGAGCTGGACATCTCCATGGCGTCGGTGGCGCCGGGATCCGCCGGCGTGGCGGGCCAGCTGCCCATCCCGCTGCTCGCCGAAGCCGGCGTCCGCATGGGCTTGGGAGAGGACGGTCAGCGCGACTACTGGTCCCCTTACGGCAACACGGACATGCTCGACCGTACCTGGCAGCTCGCTTTCACCCACGGCTTCCGCAAGGACGAGCTCATCGAGCACTGCCTCGCGATCGCCACCGTAGGCGGCGCCAGCATCCTTGACCCGTCCGCCACCCGCCTGAAAGGCACGGCACACCGCCCCGGCGTCGAGGTCGGCGATCCCGCGGAACTCCTGCTGCTCGACGGCGAAACGGTCGCCTCCGCAGTCATGGACCGCGGAACCGACCGCACGGTGATCCACCGCGGCAAGGTCGTGGCAGAGCAGCTCGAGCTGGTCTAAGCCCGCACAAAAAAGTGGCCGTTCCCCCGTTGAGGGAACGGCCACTTTCTTGGTTTGCGTGTGTCGGAGAGCCACGACAGCGCCTGCCCAACTGACTCGCATTTGTTGTCGTTATGAGCCCGCATAACGACAACTACTGTTAGTCAGATGGGCCGGGCGGGAGGCCCGGGCGTGGTTTGGCTTAGCGCCTGCCTCCGGCGGCTAGCACCCGACGGCGGCGGGCTCGCCAAGGTGCTCCGCCTCGGCGGATTCGACGGACACCGCGCGCCCGCGCACGGCGAGGAAACCCGCAACCGCGAGCAGCACCGCTTCGGCAGCCAGGGCCCAGAAGGGAACGTCCCAGCCGCCGGACCACTCATGCAGGAATCCCGCTCCCAAGGGTCCCAAGGAGGCCAGCGCGAAGCCCAGGCCCTGGCTCATGGCGGACAGGCTACCGGCGCTCTGTGGTCCTGCCGAGCGGATGACGACCAATGCCATTCCAAGCCCGAAGCCGGCGCTCTGGACGATCCCCAACAGGCCGACCATGACGAATTGCATGGCTACGGGCGCCGTCAAGACTCCTATTAAAGCCGCCGCGACGAGCAGTCCCAGGCCCGGAGCCATAAACTTCAGGACCACTCGACGCCCCGCGAGAACAGGGGCCAAGAGGCTCGCGGGCAGGCCTGCCACGCTGAACCAGGCCAAGAGCCCGGCAGCATCGGCCGCCGTCTGGCCCTTCGACACCAGGAACACCGCCAACCACGAGGTAACGGCGAAATACAGCATGGCTTGCAGCCCGAAGAAGGCAGTCACGGCCCAGGCCGTCCGCTGCTTCCGCAGCGGAATGGTGCCGGATTCCCCCTTGGCGCCACCCGCCGTCGTCGTCTCCTGTAAGCCAGCGCCCGACGCCGGTCCGCCGGTTCTATCGGTTCCATCGGGGCGCCCGGCCGTTTGACCGGTCCGGTCGATCAAGGCGGCCCCTATCAAGGCGGGAACGGCCCAGACGGCCAGTGCCCAAGCGAGGCTCCCGCCGAACGCTTGCTGCAGCGGCTGGACGAGTCCCGCGCCGAGCGCCGCGCCCAGTCCGAAGCCCATGGTGCACAGCCCCGTCCACCACCCGGTACCGCGGTTGGCTTTGACGATCTGTGGCACGAGCACGCTGGCGGTCATGATGGATGCTCCTGCCAGGAACGTTCCGGGCAGCAACAGTCCCGGCACGAGTACGCGGACGAGCAGCGCGGCGGCAAGTGCCAGAAGCGCCGCCGCCACTGCCCGTCCAGTGCCCAGGCGACGGGCCAGCCAAGGACCGCAAGGGGCCGAGACGCCAAAGGCTAGTACAGGGAGGGCGCCAAGCAGCGGCAGCAAATGCGGGTCTAGTCCGAAACCTGCCTGCAGCTGCCCCATGGTGCCGGCGATCGTCGTAATGGCCGGACGGAGGTTGATGGAGACAAGCGCCAGTGCGACGAGTACCCAGGCGGTCCTCCGAGCGGCATACGCGGACGTACCGCGGCGCGGCGGACGTGCTTGCCCCATTGATTGCCTCCCTAATTTAATTTGGTATACCAAACCAGATTAGGCGCATCGGCGGGCAAAGTAAACCGGCAGAAAAATAGCGGATGAGTGTGACGTGAGATCTTTGCGATCAGATATGGAATACCAAAGGCCCTAGATAGCCTTGCCGGGATTGAAGATTCCGGTGGGGTCGAAAAGCTCTTTGATGCGGTGCTGCAACTCGCGGATGGGCCTGGGCTGCTCAAGGCCGAGCCAGCGCAGCTTGTACTGCCCCACCCCGTGCTCGCCGGTGATGGTTCCGCCCATCTCGAGCGCGGCATCAATGGAGTCGTCCAAGGCCTTGTTGAGGCGGGCCATGGCATCCGCGTCCACTTCCATGTCCACGCGGTCCACCCAGAAGGTGGGGTGCAAGTTGCCGTCGCCGGCATGGGCCACCACCTTGAGCTGGACATCGTGGGTGACGGCCATGGCCTCAAGCGCGGCCACATAGTCCACAAGCCGCGACCTCGGAACGGCGACGTCCTCGCCTACCCGGTATTCGTTATCCACTTCGTCGCCTCGACTCGAGCGCCGCATGTCGATGAGGCGCTCGGCTTCCGCAGTCGATTCCGCCGTCACAGTGGCGCCGCCGGCCGCAAGCACTTCCCGCACCAACGCTGCCTCGGCAGCAGCTCCGAAACCGTCTGTCTGGATCAGCAGGAGCGCCTTTCCGCGTTCTCCGAGGTCCGAGCCGTACAGTTCGTCGAGCTGGGCCAGCGTTCCGGCGTCGAGCATTTCCATGATGGCTGGCTGGACGCGTGCCTTTCCGACCGCCAGGACGCCCGCGGCGGCACCGCGGAAATCCGGATAGAAGGCCGCAACTGTCTGTACCTCGCGGGGCAGGTAGCGCAGGCGCACCGTCACGCCCACCACGATCCCCAGGGTGCCCTCGGAGCCCACGAACAGTGCCGTGAGATCGTATCCGGCCACGCCTTTGAAGGTCTGGTGGCCTGTGTGGATGAGCGAGCCGTCCGCCAGGACGACGTCGAGCGCCAGCACCGAGTCCCTGGTCACGCCATACTTGGCACAGCGCAAGCCGCCGGCGTTCGTGGCCACGTTGCCGCCGATCGTGGACATTTTGTAGCTCGCGGGGTCCGGCGCATACATCAGGCCGTGTTCAGCCGCCGTGGCGTTCAGGTCAGCGTTCACCACGCCCGGTTCGACGACGGCGGTCTCGTCGTCCGCGTTGAACTGCAGGATACGGTTCATGCGTTCAAGGCTGAGCACTATGCATCCAGGGCTGGCATGGGCGCCACCGGAAACCCCGGTACCGGCGCCGCGGGCGACGATCGGAACCCCGTGCTTGGCGCAACTGCGCACCACATGCTGCACGTCTTCAACGGATTCGGCGAACACGACTGCCACGGGCAACTGCAAGTCCAGGACTGGTCCCAGGTCTGCCGCATAGGCGGTGCGTGTCTGTTCGTCGACGGCGACTTGCCCCGAAGAGAGGCCGGCGGCCAGCTCATCGATGAACCCGCCGGGGCTTTTGCTTTGCCGAGTCGGAGCGGCGAGTGGAATCCGGCGGGCCATGACGATCTCCAACTTGGTTCTGTCCTGCGGATACGGCCGGCTGGCACCGGTGTATTCAAATCCGTGCCGGGTGTAGAACGCCTTGGCGCGGGCGTTCTCCTCGTGGACACCCAGTTCGATCAGTCCGGCACCGAGCTCGGCGCCTGCTACGGCACAAGCCTCATCGAGCAACTGGTCAGCCAGGCCCAAGCCCCGGTGTTCGGGTGCAACGTAGACGCTGATCAGCATGGCTTCTAGAGCCTGGGAAGAATCCGGTGGCTGCTTGATGACCACGCGCATGAGCCCACTGATCCGGCTGCCGTCCGTACCGTCATCCGCTACCAGGGTGATGCTCGAGTCGCCCGACATCGTGGCTGCGCGCTCTTGCCATTGGGTGTCAGTCTGGCGACGAGCGGCCGCGAGGCTTTCCACGTAGGCCATCGGTGTGTCCGACAACATCTCCAAGCGGACGTCGCGAAGCAAACGCCAGTCAGCCGCCTGGAGCCGACGGATTCTATTCACTTGCGCCACCCATGAATCGGACATAGCGCTCAAGAACTCCAGGCCAGTCAGCCGCGTAGTCCGCACGGGTCTGCGCGGGGTGTTCGGCACCCTCCCAGCCGTCGTGCACCAAGCGAACCTCGGTGCCCCCGTCTACAGCCCGGAAGGCCAGGCGGAGTTCAGTGGACCACATTGCGGTGCTGCCCGGATACCAGCTCGCATGGAAGGACAAGGGCGGCTGCCAATCGTCGATCGTCCCCCATATCGAGGTACGTCCGTCGTCCGCCGTCTCCAGGATCAAGTTCTCCTCGAACTCAACGTGCGAGCCCGCCCCGTAGACGCTGTGGTCCTCCATCGGCCACCAGAGATGTGGGTGATCGGTAAAGCCCATGAAAGCATGCGCCACCGGCGAAGGTACGACGACGGTGCACACTACGGGGTCCAGCTCACCGGCTTGCTCCGGCTGGGGTTCGGAGTCCGGCGTGAGGTGACTAAAGAGGCTCTCCATGTGCACCAACTTTACCGCCCAGCGGTGCCCCCGACTCCGGACCCAACCCGCTCCCCCTCAAACGCCCGCTCACGTATGGCGGGTCCGGGCCGGACGCCCGCTCACCTATGGCGGCTCCCGGCCGGACGCCCGCTCACTTATACCGGCCCCCGGCCGGACGCCCGCTCACTTATGCCGGCTCCGAGCCGGACGCTCGCTCACCTAGGGCGGGTCCGGGTCCGACGCCCGCTCAGTGCTGCCGGGCGCTGCGGGTGTGGCTGCGTGCCGGTGCGGCGCGTGGGTGAGCGGGGGTTTGCCGGAAACCGGGCCATATGTGAGCGAGGGTCTGGTCATGACCGTTGATATGTGAGCGGGGGTTGGGTGACCCGGACGCCCGCTCTCTTATGCCGGGTTTTCGTTGAACGCTCGCTCACGTATGGGGGTCCCGGCGGGACGCCCGCTCACATCATGCCCGCGAGCGTCGGTCGTGGAACCCACATATCTGAGCGGGGGTTTACCGGAAACCGGGCCATATGTGAGCGGGGGTTTGCCGGAAACCGGGCCATACGTGAGCGGGGGTTTCGGGACGCCGGCTCACGTGTGCCGGGTGGGTGGGTTTAAATGGTTCAGGCCCCGACGTGTGTCGGGGCCTGAACGTGAATGGTTGTCCGGCGGTGTCCTACTCTCCCACACCCTCCCGGGTGCAGTACCATCGGCGCTGTGGGTCTTAGCTTCCGGGTTCGGAATGGGACCGGGCGTTTCCCCCACGCTATGACCGCCGTAACCCTGTTACCCGTCCCCGCACCGGGTGCGGGGTGGGAAGATACGTGGTTACAACTTGTCCGGACCCGGTGAAGGGTTCGGTGGTGTTGTTATTCAGTTGTTGGTTCCGTGGGACAACAAGCCGTGGCGGGTTGTTGTTCGGGAACCACATAGTGGACGCAAGCAGTTGATCGTGTTTGTGTGGTGTAAGTTATCGGCCTATTAGTACCGGTCAGCTTCAACAGTCTTTGGTCCTGTCTTCCACATCCGGCCTATCAACCCA
>NZ_JBHVTT010000014.1:0-76589 GCF_042884555.1 Arthrobacter sp. NPDC058127
CGCCCGCCCGCGCCCCCGCTGCCGGCCGGCGCCCCGCTGCCGGCCGGCGCCCCGCTGCCGGCCGGCGCCCCGCTGCCGGCTGGCGCGGCGTTGCTGGCCGGCGCGGCGGCGTCGTACCCGTCATTCAGCGGGCGTCCCGCAGGCGAGTCCAGCACGGCGTTGGCTGCTGCCAACGCTTCGCGCCCGTCGTCGCTGGCGTGGTGGGCCGTGCCCAGCTCGCGCAGGGGAAGATAGCAATCGGGGGCGAGGATGAGGGCCAGCAGGCCTGCTTCCAGGCCCATGTCGCCCGCCACAAGTCGCACACCGATGAAGACGGCCACGACGGCTACGGAGATGGTGGCTATCAGCTCAAGGGCGAGGGCGGACAAGAAGGCAGTCCGCAGGGTTCCCATGGTGCGCGAGCGGTATTCCTCGGAGAGGTCCTCGAGGGCTGCGCGCTGTTCTCCCGCGCGGCCCAGCCCCACCAGCACGGGAAGTCCCTTGGCCAACTCCAGGATGTGCCCCGAGAGCTTCCGCAGCGAGGATTGGGCTTCGTGGACCCGGTCCTCGGTATGGCGGCCGATCAGGACCATGAACAGCGGGACCAGTGGCAAGGTCAGCACCACGACCACGGCACTGACCCAGTCCGCAATGAGGATCCGCGCGCCGAGGAGCAAAGGCAGAGCGGCGCAATTGACCAAGGCGGGCAGGAACTGGGTGTAATAGTTGTCCAATGCGTCAAGTCCGCGGGTGGCAAGCACAGCGAGCCCGCCGTCGTTCACTTCGCCGACTCGTCCCGCAGCACCAGGGCCGAGGGCGCGTCCCAGCAGCCTGGACCTCAGCTCTTCCTTGACCCCGAGGGCCGCGCGGCGCGCCGCGACTCCCTGGCCCCAGACCGTCAGGGAGCGCAGGACCGCTCCGGCGGCACCCCACAGGAGTCCTTCGCGCCACCCCATGCCGCCCGCCGCAAGTCCGGACAGCATCCCCGCGATGGCCTGCGCAATCAGGACCAGGGACAAAGCCTTGAGTGCGGACAGCAGGCCAAGGAAGTACAAGGCGGATCGGGTGGCGGGTCCTGCGGGCAGCTGGGGCTTCATCCGTTACTCGCCGGCGTCGTGGGGTGCGTGTTTGGCAGCTGGTCCGCCCGACGCCGCATGGCCCACCAGGACCTTGGCCGCGATGGCCGGGAGGAAACCATGTGCTGCGGGAATATGTGCGGCACTTACGCGGCGGCGGAACACCCAGTAGGTCCAGGCCTGGTAGGCGATGACGAGGGGCAAGCCGACGGCGGCCACGATGCTCATCAGCCCCAGGGTGTAGGCGGAGGACGAGGCGTTGGAAATGGTGAGGTTGAAGGCAGGGTTCAAAGTGGACGGGATGACCACGGGGAACGCCGCGCCGAAGATGGAAGCAGTGGCGCACACCAGGAACGCACCCAGGGCTCCGAACGCCTTGCCCTCAGCACCCTTGCGGGCGAGGACCCATGCCCCTGCCGCCGCCACGACTCCGAGGACCACCAGGATCCACGTCAACGGCTTGCCGCTGAGCAGCTGCACGGCCACCATCCATGCCAGCAGCGGCAGGAGGGCCAACGGGGCGAGTCGCACAAACCAGCGGCGCGCACGGTGGCGCACTTCGCCGTCGGTCTTCAGGGCCAGGAACGCCAGTGCGTGCACCAGGGCGAACGCGACGACGGCGATACCGCCCAGCACGGCATATCCGCTGAACCAGGCAAAGGGGCCGCCCTGGCGGTCGCCGTTCGAGTCGATCGGCAGCCCGGTAGTGGTCAACGCCAGCGCGGCGCCGATGCCGAACGCGGCCGTGAACGAGCCCAAGGCGATGGCCCAGTCCCAGACGGTCCGCCAGCGCGCGGTGTCCACTTTGCCCCTGTACTCGAAAGCCACCGCCCGGAGGATCAGGGCCACCAGGACAATCAGCAGCGGCAGGTAGAGCGCCGAAAACAGCGAGGCGTACCACAGCGGGAAGGCCGCGAAGGTGGCACCGGCCGCGGTCAGCAGCCACACTTCGTTCCCGTCCCACACCGGGCCGATCGTGTTCAGCAGCACCCGGCGGTCAGTGTTGTTCCGGGCGAAGAGCTTCATGAGCATTCCGACTCCGAGGTCGAAGCCCTCCAGGAAGAGGTAACCCGTCCACAGCACGGCGATGGCCACGAACCAGACGGTAGGCAACAGTTCCATTCGAAAGATCCCTCTGCTTCCTAGTAGGCGAATGCCAGGACGTCGTCGCTGTCGCCGGGCTGGCCCGGTGCACCCGGGGTCCCGCCGTCGTCGTCCTTCTTTTTCTTGTCATGCGCTTCGGCGAGCTCCGGCATCGCGGACACCACGCCTCCGCGGGCGTATTTGACCAGTAGCCGGACTTCCACCACCAGCAGGACCGCGTAGATGGAGGCCAACACCACCAGCGAGGTGATGAGCTCGGCGGCGGAGACGCCTGGTGAGACGGCGGCGGCCGTGAACATGAACACTTGGTCGATTCCGCTGGCGTCCGGATTGGGCGCGACGACGAACGGCTGCCGGCCCATTTCGGTGAAGATCCAGCCGGCGGCGTTGGCGCCGAAGGGAGCCAGGATGCCGAACACCGCCAGGCGCATGATCCAGCGGGATTGCGGGACCATGCCCTTGCGCGTGACCCATAGGGCGAGCAAAGCGGCAAGGGCAGCGATCCCGCCGAAGCCGATCATCATCCGGAAGCCCCAGTAGGTGACTTCCATGACCGGTACGTACTGGATGTCCTGGCCTGCCCGATCGCCGTAGAGGGGATTGTCCGGCAGGTGGGTGCCGTACTTGGCCTTGTATTCGTCCAGGAGGCTGTTGACGCCCTTCACTTCCGTGGTGAAATCGCCCTTGGCCAGGAAGGAAAGGATGCCGGGGACCTCGATCACGGCCACGATGTCGTTGCAGTTCTTGGACCCGAGGTTGCCGATGCTCAGCACGGAGAAGCCGGTTCCGTCGTGGCAGGCGGCCTCGGCCGCGGCCATCTTCATGGGCTGTTGTTCAAACATCAGTTTGCCTTGCAGATCGCCGGTGATGGCGGTTCCGGCGAAGGAGATCATGGCGACGACGGCGCCGATCCGCAGGGAGGTGATCCACACCTTGTAGTCGGCCTTGTCGCGTCCGGGAATGTCGGCCTCGCCCGCGACGGCCCGGCCATCCGCTCCGACGGTGTCGATACCGTCGTGCCGGCGGCGCCAGAGGTGGTACCAGGCGATGCCCAGAAGGAACGCGCCGGCAACCGCCAGCGCGCCGAAGAGCGTGTGGGGTACGGCCACCATGGCGGTGTTGTTGGTGAAGACTGCCCAGGCGTCGGTCATGACGGGACGCCCGTTGACCATCGTGACGCCGACGGGGTGCTGCATCCAGGAGTTGGCCACGATGATGAAGTACGCCGAGAAGACCGAACCGATCACGGCGATCCAGAGGCACGCGAGGTGGACGCCACGCTTGAGTTGCTTCCAGCCGAAGATCCAGAGTCCCAGGAAGGTCGATTCCACGAAGAAGGCCAGCAGCGCCTCCAGGGCCAGGGGCGCACCGAACACGTCACCGACGAATCGGCTGTATTCGCTCCAGGCCATGCCGAATTGGAATTCCTGCACGATGCCCGTGGCCACGCCCATGATGAAGTTGATGAGGAAGAGCTTGCCCCAGAACTTGGTCATCCGCAGGTATTCAACCTTGCCCGTGCGATACCAAAGAGTCTGGATGACTGCCACGACAAGCCCCAGCCCGATGGTCAACGGCACCATCATGAAGTGGTAGACCGTGGTGATTCCGAATTGCCAGCGTGCGATTTCCAAGGCGTCCATGGCTGTCCTTATTGTCCCGCCGCCCGCTTGCGGCGTCCATTTTCTACGTTGCGTAGAAACAACTACTTCTACACAGTGTAGAACACTCCCTTGCGATGTGCTCACCACTCTTCCAGTGGCGTCACAGTGCCGCAAGGACACGACGCGCCGCATGTTCTACCTCACGTAGAATCGTCGCCTAAAAAGCGGTAGATTGAGGGTGGAATGTTGGATCATCGCACTTCCCCCGGCCCATACGACGGGCGGCAAGTGCGGAAAGTAGGGATGCATTGATGGCAAGTCTTGGCGAACTGGAACGGGCGGTCATGGATCTCCTTTGGGCGGGCCAGGAGGCTGCGACAGCCAACAAACTTCGTGATCTGCTGGCGCAGGATTCTGCCGCCACGGATGGCATTGCAGGACACCAAGGCAAGGACCTCGCAGTCACCACAGTGCTGACGGTCTTGTCCCGCCTTGAGAAGAAGGGCCTCGTGGAGCGCGAACGCGGCACCCGCCCGCACCGCTACCAGGCTGTTTCGAGCCGCGCGGACCACACAGCGGACCTCATGCACGAAGCCCTCGGCTCCGCCCCGGACCGCGAAGCCGTGCTGGCCCGGTTCATCGGTTCCGTGAGCGAGAGTGAAGCTGCCACGCTGCGCAAGCTGCTCGGCAAAAACTAACCACCCATGTTCTGGACCTCATATTTTCTGGCGGTCCTTGCTTTGGTGCTGGCTTGGCCGGTTCCTGTCCTCTTGTCGCGCGCCGAATGGCCGTCGCGCGCGCCTTTCATGGCCATGGTCCTCTGGCAAGCCATCGCACTCGCCGGTGGCCTGTCCATGATCGGGGCCATGCTCGTCTACGGGCTTGAGCCTATAGGCGACAACCTCATTGCGGGCCTGCGTTCCCTGGCCGGCATGGTGCTTCACAACGAGCCCACCACGGCACTGGGCTTCTGGCACTTGTTCGCTTTGTCCGCCGCGGCACTGCTGAGCGCCCATCTCGTCTTCACCCTGCTGCTCACCTACGTCAAGATCGAACGGCAGCGGCGGAGGCACCGCGAACTCCTCGCGCTTCTGGCCTCACCGTCCGACGACGGCACCGGCACCGTAGTCATCAACCACGACTCCCCCGTTGCCTACTGCCTGCCCGGCGGCGCAAGGTCCGTGACCGTCTTGTCCGACGGCCTGATGGCTGCCCTGGAGCCTGCCGAACTCCGGGCCGTCCTCATCCACGAGAATGCCCACCTCTCGCAACGCCACGACCTTCTCTTGTGGGCCTTCGCGGCGTGGCGCCAGGCACTGCCTTGGTTCCCCACCACGCGCCTCGCCCAGGTCGCGGTCAACTCCTTGATCGAAATGCTCGCCGATGACGTGGCCCTGCGCACCGAGAGCAAGGGGACACTCATCAAAGCGATCGCGATCGTGGCCAGCGGTTCCGCCCGTCCCGTGGAGCAATTCGCGCCTCCCCGAACAAGCGGTCAGGACGCTTCCCCCGAAGACAGCACCTTGAGCGGCACGGGCGGTGCCGATTCACCCCGCACGACGGCGTCGCGCGTCAGCCGGCTGCTCTCACCCAAGCCGCCGCTTCCGGCAGCCCAGCGCGCCCTGGTTCTTGCGGCGTCGGCCATGTTGCTCGCCGTGCCGACAGGCCTGCTGATTGTGCCGGGCTTGCTCGGCTGAACGCCCTGCAGGCCTGAAGGGCTCGGTGAGCCTGCTGAACGCAGGCCAGCTGGATCAGGCGTCGATGCGTTCCCGGTCCAGGTCCGCAGCGCCGGCGATAATGAAGTCCTTGCGCGGGGCGACGTCCGATCCCATCAGCAGGTCGAAGGTGTCCTCGGCCATCTTGGCGTTCTCGATGCCCACCTTGCGGAGGGTGCGGTGGCGCGGGTCCATGGTGGTCTCGGCGAGCTGCTCGGCATCCATTTCACCGAGGCCCTTGTAGCGCTGGATCGGCTCCTTGTAGCGCTTGCCTTCCTTGGCGAGCCTGGCCAGCAGAACGTGCAGTTCGGCTTCCGAGTACGTGTAGATCATCTCGTTGGCCTTCTGGCCCGCGTTGATGACTTCCACCCGGTGCAGCGGCGGCACTGCCGCGTATACCCGGCCCTCGTCGATCATGGGACGCATGTACCGGAAGAACAAGGTGAGCAGCAGCGTACGGATGTGGGCGCCGTCGACGTCTGCATCGGTCATCAGGATCACCTTGCCGTACCGGGCGGCATCGATGTCGAAGCTCCGGCCCGAACCGGCACCCACCACCTGGATGAGCGCTGCGCACTCCGCGTTGGAGAGCATGTCACCCACCGAGGCTTTCTGCACGTTCAGGATCTTGCCACGGATCGGCAACAGAGCTTGGAAGTCTGAGGACCGCGCCAGCTTGGCGGTGCCGAGGGCAGAGTCACCTTCCACGATGAACAACTCGGAGCGCCCGACGTCGTCCGTGCGGCAGTCTGCCAGCTTGGTGGGCATCGACGAGGTTTCCAGCGCATTCTTCCGGCGCTGCGTCTCCTTGTGGACGCGTGCCGAGATGCGGGACTTCATCTCGCTGACGATTTTCTCGAGCAGCAGGGCGGACTGGGCTTTGTCGTTGCGGTTCGCCGAGTTCAGGCGCGCGGTGATCTCATCCTCGACCACCTTGGCAACGATCGCCCTGACGGCCGAAGTGCCCAGGATTTCCTTGGTCTGGCCCTCGAATTGGGGCTCCGCCAAGCGGACCGTCAGGACTGCCGTGAGGCCGGCGAGGACGTCGTCCTTCTCAATCTTGTCGTTGCCCGCTTTGAGCTTGCGTGCGTTCGTTTCGACTGCCTTGCGGAAGGTCTTCAGGAGGGCCTGTTCGAAGCCTGCCTGGTGCGTGCCGCCCTTGGGCGTGGCGATGATGTTGACGAAGCTCCGCATGGTGGTTTCGTAGCCGATCCCCCAGCGGAGCGCGATGTCCACTTCACAGTCGCGTTCCACTTCGGCGATCTTGCTGTGCCCGTTTTCGTCAAGGACCGGAACTGTTTCCTTGAACTTGCCCGCGCCATGGAGCCGCCAAATATCCGTGACGCCCGAATCCGCGGCGAGGAAGTCGACGAATTCGGAAATGCCGCCGTCGTGGTGGAAGACCTCTTGGTGCGGGCCGCTCTCGCCGGGCGTGCCGGGGAGCCGGCGCTCGTCACGGACCGTGAGCTTGAGTCCCGGAACAAGGAAAGACGTTTGGCGGGCGCGCGCCGCCAGATCCTCGTAGGCGAACTTCGCATCCGGGGTGAAGATCTGCCGGTCCGCCCAGTAGCGGATGCGGGTACCGGTGACGCCGCGCTTGGCCTTGCCGACGACGTCGAGCACCGAGTTCTCGACGAACGGTTCGAACACGGACGTTGGGCTGAGCTTCGAGCCGGTGTCCTTGAATCGTCCGGGCTCGCCCCGGCGGAAAGACATCTGGTATGTCTTGCCGCCGCGGTCCACCTGCACGTCCAGACGGGCCGAGAGCGCGTTCACCACGGACGCGCCAACGCCGTGCAGACCGCCGGACGCCGTGTAGGAACCGCCACCGAACTTTCCGCCCGCGTGAAGTTTCGTGAAGACAACTTCGACGCCGGTGAGCCCGGTCTTGGGTTCCAGGTCCACGGGGATGCCGCGGCCGTCGTCGTGGATTTCCACCGAATTGTCCGCGTGGAGGATGATCTGGATGTCGTGCCCGAAGCCCGCCAGCGCTTCGTCCACGGAGTTGTCGATGATCTCCCACAAGCAGTGCATGAGGCCGCGTGAGTCGGTGGAACCGATGTACATGCCCGGACGCTTGCGGACGGCCTCCAGGCCTTCCAAAACTGAAAGGTGCCGGGCGTTGTATTCAGAACTCGGTGCCACGGGCGGGGCGCTCCTTCGGGGGTGTAACAGAGGCAAAAAACACTCCTCCTAGGCTAGCTGCCCCGGAGCCCGGACGAGAGCTGCCACTCCCAATCGTGCTGGACGCCACTTCCCGGTGTTACGCACATGTGATACGCGGACAGCGAACGTGACCCATCCTTGCCATGGTTTTGCTTCGAATGCTGGTTATATGGATACACAGAACTACTAAGGAGGCCGAACATGACAACAGCAGTTGCAGACCGCACACTCAATGCACTCGACCGGTGCGACCGTTGCGGGGCCCAGGCATATGTCCGCGTTGTACTCGAGTCCTCCGGCGGTGAGCTGCTGTTCTGCGGCCACCACGCACGCGCAGTAGAGGCCACGCTGCGGCCGATGACCTCGGACTGGCACGACGAGACGAGTCGCCTTCAGGAGAAGGAACCCGTCCTGGCTGACTAGCCTAAATGGCTGGCCCCAACGGCCACCCGGCTGACAAAACTTCATAGAGACAACGGCCCCCTCCGGACGGAGGGGGCCGTTGCGTTAAGGGGGAGCTCCGTTAACGGGGAGCTCCCCCGCCTAGGCGAGGGAATTGCCTAGGCGGAGGGCGTTGCCTAGACGCGGCCGGCGTCCCGGCGCGGTCTTACCTGCCGGGCGCGGGCAACGTCGGCTGCGATCTCCTTGTGGCCTTGGGCGTCGAGCCCTGCCACGACCCCGTCGATGTCCGCGTCCGGCCGGTTCTGGCTCAGTTTGGCTTTCGCTTCGATGCGGGTGATCACCAGTTCTATGCCGACGATGGCACGCAACTGGCCGGAGATGTAGCGCTCCGGCGCGTCGTCCACGGACCACGGCCGCTCGGAACGGGCTTCGTTGAGCTCGGTCAGGCGCCTGACATGGTTCCCGAGCCACGCCGCATCATCGTGGACGGCAAGCTTGCCGTAGACGTGCGCCGTGGAGTAATTCCAGGTCGGGACGACGCGTCCATGTTCTTCCTTCGATGCGTACCAAGAGGGCGAGATGTAGGCGTCCGCACCCTGGATGATCACGAGCGATTCCCCGATCGCCGGCTCGGACCATTGCGGGTTGGTCCGGGCGAGATGTCCGTGGAGTGCACCGTGTTCACCGATCGCGGGATCGTAGATGAGCGGCAGGAACGTGGCAAGCAGGCCCTGCGGCGACATGGTGACCAGATTCGCCGCACTTGGCCGCGTCAGGAGGTCGTGGATCACGTCAGGACCGGCCGCGAAATGCGCTGGGATGTACATGGGTTCTATTCTTCCTATTTTGTGACGTGCGGTTATGTGACGTGCGGTTTTGGGGTTCTGTTGGGCTTCAGCGGCTTTGTTCCGCGGGCTGCGGATTGAGCCGGACCCGGACAGCGACGCCGGCGCAGACGATGACAGCCAGCCCACCGATAATCGTGGCCCAGCCCAGGGATTCGCCGAGCAGCAGCCCTGCCCAAAGAATGCTCAGCACGGGCTGGATGAGTTGTACCTGGCTGACCTTGGCCATGGGTCCAATGGCGAGGCCCCGGTACCAGGCGAAGAAGCCGAAGAACATGCTGACGACTCCGAGGTATGCAAAAGCAGCCCACTGGACCGGCGAGGCTGACGGCGGCTGCTGGGCCATGGAGAGCGCTGTCAGGCCGGCCATCAACGGCAACGCCAGGACAAGCGCCCAAGATACGGTCTGCCATGCACCTAGTTCGCGGGCGAGCAGGCCACCCTCCGCGTAACCGATCGCCGCGGCAATGACAGCACCGAGGAGCAGCACATCCGCCCAGTTGAGTTGCCCGAACCCACCGGACTGGGCAAATGCGAATGCAATGGCTGCAACGGCCCCCACGGCTGTGACCAGCCAGAAAGCGACAGGCGGATGCTCACGCCCGCGAAGCACTGCGGCGGTTGCCGTTGCTGCCGGCAGCAGGGCGATGACGACGGCACCATGACTGGCCGGCGCCGTCGTCAGCGCGAACGAGGTGAGCAACGGAAAGCCGATAACAATACCGGCGGCGACCACCGCGAGCCGCGCCCATTGCTTGCCTCGCGGAAGGCGCTGCCTGGTGAGCGAGAGGGCGAATGCAGCGAGTATCGCCGCGACGACGGCACGGCCGGAGCCGATGAACAGGGGCGACAAGCCACCAACCGCCACACGGGTGAAGGGAACGGTGAACGAGAACGCCGCTACTCCCAGGAGGCCCCACCAAAGGCCCGTGGCGGAGCTGGACGGTATCACTGGGCGAATAAGCGTAGTAGCGCTACTATTGTCTCTCATGAACAACGATAGCAGTTCCAGGATTGCGGCGCGACTGCGTGAATGGATCGCCCGGGCCGCGCCGGGATCCCGCTTGCCGTCCACACGGTCTCTCGTTACCGAGTACCAGGCCAGTCCCGTGACGGTGCAGAAAGCCTTGCAAGCGCTCACTTCGCAGGGCTTGATCGAGAGCCGGCCCGGCGTCGGGACCTTCGTACGAGCCGTCCGGACGGCCCGCCCCTCGGACTACGGCTGGCAGACTGCGGCGCTCCGAGCACCGCAGGCGCCTCCCCGCTCGGCCTCTAGCACGATGCGCAACACCTCAAATGACACCATCGCCTTCCACTCCGGATACCCTGACCGCGAACTCCTGCCGGAGCGGCTTGTGCGGGCCGCTCTCGCCCGGGCGGCCCGGGGCGATGCTGCTTTGTCCCGGCCACCCGCTGCAGGGCTTCCCGAGTTGCAGTCCTGGTTCGCGCACGAACTCGGCACCGCGACGCCGGCAGGGCTCACCCCGCCGACACCGAGCGACGTCATCGTGCTGCCGGGTAGCCAAGGCGGCCTCAGCTCCATCTTCACCGCGTTGGTCGGCCATGGGCAGCCCCTCCTGATGGAATCCCCGAGCTACTGGGGAGCCATCCTGGCCGCGACGCAAGCCGGAGTCCGCATCGTCCCGGTGCCCAGCGGAGCCGATGGGCCGGACCCGGAAGAATTGGCCAGGGCCTTTGAGGAGACGGGCGCACGGTTGTTCTACGCCCAGCCGAACTATGCCAATCCCACCGGAGCGCAATGGTCCACCCGTCGGGGTGAGGAAGTCCTGGACGTCGTCCGGGAGTACGGCGCGTTCCTCGTCGAGGACGACTGGGCCCACGACTTCGGCATCACGTCGACGCCCGTTCCCATCGCCGCACGTGACGACTCCGGCCACGTGGTCTATCTACGTTCCCTCACGAAAAGTGTTTCACCCGCCATCCGCGTTGCCGCCGTCATCGCGCGCGGCCCCGCCCGCGAACGCATCCTTGCGGACCGCGCGGCCGAGTCGATGTATGTCAGCGGATTGCTGCAGGCCGCGGCACTCGATGTCGTCACACAGCCGGCCTGGCAGACGCATCTGCGCAGCCTCCGCCATCAGCTCCAGTCACGCCGCGACCTCCTTGTCACGAGCCTGCGCGAGCACGTGCCGCAGGCGCACCTCAGCCTCATCCCCAAGGGAGGGCTGAACCTCTGGGCACGCCTGCCCGACGGCACGGACCTCGAAAAGCTGACCCGTGATTGCGAGAGCGCCGGGGTGATGATCGCGGTCGGTACCGAATGGTTCCCGGCCGAATCGGCGGGCCCGTTCATCCGTCTCAACTACGCAGGACCCAACCCCTCCGCCTTCCCGGAAGGTGCCCGCATCCTCGGCCAAGCGCTCGAACGGAACAGCCCTTAGATGCAAAAAGTGGACCCCCGGGAATTCCGGAGGTCCACTTTTTTGACGGGCTGTGCCGGTTAAGGCACGTCCCTTGCTTTAGTCAAGGTAGTCGCGCAGGACCTGCGACCGCGAGGGGTGGCGCAGCTTGGACATCGTCTTCGATTCGATCTGACGGATGCGTTCGCGGGTGACTCCATAGACCTTGCCGATTTCGTCTAAAGTCTTCGGCTGGCCGTCGGTAAGGCCGAATCGCATCGCGACGACGCCTGCTTCGCGCTCGGACAGGGTATCGAGCACCGAGTGCAACTGCTCCTGGAGGAGCGTGAAGCTCACGGCGTCTGCCGGTACAACGGCTTCGGAGTCCTCGATGAGGTCGCCGAATTCGGAATCGCCGTCTTCGCCAAGCGGGGTGTGCAGCGAGATGGGCTCGCGGCCGTACTTCTGGACTTCAACGACCTTCTCGGGAGTCATGTCCAGTTCGAGGGCCAGTTCCTCAGGCGTAGGTTCACGTCCAAGGTCCTGCAGCATCTGGCGCTGAACGCGTGCCAGCTTGTTGATGACTTCAACCATGTGCACGGGGATGCGGATGGTACGGGCCTGGTCAGCCATGGCGCGGGTGATGGCCTGGCGGATCCACCATGTGGCGTAGGTGGAGAACTTGAAGCCCTTGGTGTAGTCGAACTTCTCCACTGCACGGATCAGGCCCAGGTTGCCTTCCTGGATGAGGTCCAGGAACAGCATGCCGCGGCCGGTGTAGCGCTTGGCCAGGGAGACCACGAGGCGCAGGTTGGCTTCGAGGAGGTGGTTCTTGGCCCTCTTGCCGTCGTGGATGATGAACTCGAGCTCACGCTTGAGCTTCGGGTCCATGGAGCCGTCATCGGCGTTGATCTTCTCTTCGGCGAAGAGGCCGGCTTCAATGCGGAGCGCAAGGTCGACTTCCTGCTCCGCATTCAGCAGGGCAACCTTGCCGATCTGCTTCAGATAGTCCTTGACGGGGTCGGCCGTGGCGCCTGCAGACATGACCTGCTGGACAGGCGCGTCGTCGTCGTCGGCATCCGAGTAGACAAAGCCGGAACCGGTCGCGGCCGGCTTCTTGCCCTCTTCGCCTTCTTCGACTTCCTCAGTGAGCTCTGCTTCGTCGGGAACGACGGCGTCAAAATCCTCGACTTCTTCTTCGGAGTCCTCGTCGGCGCCGGCGGACTTGTTGGCTGCTTCGGCAGCGGCCTTGGCGCCGGGCTTGGGCCCGCGCTTCTTGGGTGCCGGCTTCTCTGCACCTGCAGTCGAAGTGTTGGCAGCACGCGTTGCCGCACGCTTCGCAGCTGGAGCCGCCTTCTTTTCTTCGGCGGACAGTTCGGCCAGGGCGGCGGGTTCCTTCTCGGCGGAAGACGGGGTCACAGAAAACCTTTCTAGCGGCGGTCTGTGGAATCACCATGGGGGCAACACCACTATGACCCTGTCAAGTCCGCTGTAACATCAAGTGCCATCGCCGACCGCAGAGTCTTTAGGTAAAACTCCCGACGGCGCCTTAATGTTCCCTGAATTCAGGGGACGTTTACGGCACTTGAAACACGGACCCAACCGGGTCTCGGCAACCATTGTCTCACGGTTTTGAGTTCCGGGGGTCGATATCCCGCTACCGCGCGGACAATTACGTACCGCACGGATTTCCCTCATTGGCACGCTCCGGAGTCACCTCCAGGCTTCGGGTCACGCCACCTCCCCGCCGAACTTCCGCCACGCGGACGACTTGCTTTTGGCCCAGCCGCACACCGTTCCGCGCCTCACCACCTCGGCAAGCAGCTCCGCGAGCCGATAGCCCTGGTGTTCACCTTCAGCATGCGAAAGGAGCTCGTCGGCGAACGAACCGCTCCCCCGGCACCACTGAATCCATCCCCGGATCGTGAGCGCAGCGGCGCGTGCCTCCCCACCGCCGTGACGGGAGAGGCTCGCCAGAACCTGGTCCAGGCTCGTCAACCGGTTCCAGTCAGGGTTCTCCGGGTAGAGCCCCAGCAGCACGTCTCCATAACGCAAGACACTGAGATCCTCCGCCTCAGTCGGCTTGCCGGCCACCGCCGGCGACGGGGAACGGAGCCCCGGCGGAATGACCAAGGCATCCTCTTCATCGCCCTCTCCATCGTCCACATGGTCAAAGAAGCCGAAGGCTTCCGCGCCGCCGCACGCGACAGCTTTCCCGGCAGCAGCCAGGACCACCACGGCGTCCCGCCAGGCGGGGACCCGCAGGCTCGCCCGGAGGAACGCCGCAGCCTCGCCGTCGAACTCCCCTCGACAGCTCGAATCGAGGACCCACGTCCACACATCCAGCATTTCTGCGAATGCCTTCCGGCTCCGCCACCGCCGGAGCAACTCCTCAAGCACGGCGGCTTCCACTCGCATAAACTCCGGATCATGGACAGGTTGGTCCCCTGGCCCCAGCAACCGGGGCGATTTCCTGACGTTGCTTCCCCTGAACACCATTTCCGCGTTGAGCCGGCTGTCCAGGATCTGGTCCACGGGACGCCCGGGAAGAGGACAGCATTCCAGGTCGGTGCAGAATGCGCTCCGCCAGTAGTCGGAGCCGATGAACCAGGCATCCCGCAGCGCCACGCCTCGGTGGGCCAGGACGGGGTCCAGGGCCTCCAGGAGCCGCAAGTGGCCGCGCATGACGCCGTCATCGTCCCAACCGTCGTCGCTGAAGATTGCCAAAAGCACGCCGTCTGCGTCAGGGTCCGCTTCCAGATACTCACCGATCCTCCGTGAGTACCCGGCAAGCACACGTTCGGATCTCTCGGGAGGAAGGTCCAAACGGAGGGTGGCACCAAGCGTCTGCCCGCGCATTGTGATCGCGACGAGGCTCTCCTTCGGCCAAAGTCCCAAGGCGTGGGGAATGAAGCCGAGGATGTCCTCGGGCCGGGAGATGGTCACACGGTTGTCTGCTGTCATGAATCCAGCATCGGCATCAAGAGCGGGCGACGGCAGGCCTCAATTGCCGTATGTGGACAAAGGTGTCCGTCAGTGCCTGTGGAGGAACACCGCGGAAGCAGGCTACGGCGTGGAGCTTCGCTGCTTTGCGAGCCGTTCGCGGCGCAAAGCCACGCGGCGCCGGCGCTGGTTCGCCAGCGACACGAGGAGCGGCGGGACGTGTACGCCCTGGGCCGCCATCTGGCGGCGTACTTTGCGGCGGGTCATGAGGATCAAGACCGTACCCACGAGCAGGAACACGAACTGCACGCTCAATGCGATGCGGAAGGACGCCAGGCCGTACAGCTCCCCGCCCGAGAAACCGCTGGTATGGAGAATGTCGAGGATGAGCCCCACCAAGTAGATCGTCAGGAGCGCCGCAACGAAGCCGCCCACGTTGACGATTCCCGTGGCGGTACCGATCCTGTGGGAAGGATTGAATGTCCGGGCAAAATCGAATCCGATCATGGACCCGGGACCACCGATGGCCAGGGCGACCACCAGCAAGCCAAGCAACCACAGGGGCGCCCTGCTCGGCAACAGCAGGACCGCAGCCCAGGCAAGGGCGGTAGCCGCCGTAATCAGGAGGACCATGGCCGAGCGCCGCATCGGGTGCCGGGCCACGAAGGTTCCAAACAAGGGCCCCACAAGAATGCTGGTGACGACGAACAGCCCCATCAGGGCTGACACGGTGGCCGGGTTCAGGCCCTGCGCCGACACCAGGAACGGGTAGCCCCAGGACATGGCGAAGACGTTACCGCTGAACTGGACAGTGAAATGGCACCAAAGTCCCAGACGCGTCCCGGGCTGCCGCCATGCACGGGCCAGGGTCACCCCTGTGGCGCGTAGCCCTTGGGCGCTCTCCCGGGGCGGGTGACCCGGCGGAACGTCCCTGAGCAAGGCGAGGACAAGGACGACCGCAAGCGCGGACAACGAGCTCAACGCGAGGAAGGCCGTATTCCAGCCGGCCGAATGAAGGACCAGGGCGAACGGCACCACACTGATGAGCTGGCCGAGCTGGCCCGACATTCCGGTCAGCTGTGTGACGAGCGGAACCCTTGCCGGCGCGAACCAGATCGGCACGAGGCGGATCACGGAGACGAAGGTCATCGCATCACCGGCGCCTACGAGAACCCGGCCGAGTACGCCCGCCGGAACAGCGTCGGCATAAGCCAACTGGAGTTGGCCGAGGCCCATGAGCACGGCACCGCTGGCAATCATGGCGCGCGAGCCGAACCGGTCAACCAAGAGTCCGACCGGTATCTGGAGGCCCGCATAAACCAGCAGCTGAAGCACAGTGAAGAAAGAAATAGCCGCCGCGCTGGCATGGAACCGTTCGGTAGCCTCCAGTCCGGATACACCAAAGGATGTGCGCTGGGCGACTGCCACGAGGTAGGCAAGCACCCCTATCGTCCAAATGAGCCAGGCGCGGGGTGCGTTCACCCTTCCATTATGCCCGGGGCTGCATTAAAGCTGCTTTATGGGCGCGCATCTTTACGCGCGAGATACGCCTCAACCGCCGCGCCCAGGTCCTCGGCGTTGGGCAGTTCGTCGTTCTCGTCGGCGAGCAGGGAACGGCGCACGGTTCCCTCGGCCTTGTCGTCGTAGCGGGACTCCAGCTTTGAAACCACCTGTTGGACGTCCTCGGATGCTTCCACTTGTTCTGCGATCTGCCTGCCCACTTCCCTGCCGGCCTCACGAAGGCGGTCCGTCGGCAGCATCAGGGACGTGGCCGCCCCCAGGTATTCCAGTCCCGCCACCGCAGCGGGCGGGTACTCGGCATCCGCGAGGTAGTGCGGAACGTGGATGACGTACCCGGCCACTTTCCGCCCGGCTTCGATGAGCCTCAGTTCCAGGATGTGGCCAATGGCCGAAGGAACCTCGACAGTCGGCTTCCATGTGGAAATGCCCTCGATGAGTTCCGGGCGGTTTCCGTGCACGGTTACGCCGACCGGGCGGGTGTGCGGAACCGGCATGGGAATGGAGTGGATCCAGGTCACCAGGTTGACGTCCAGTTTCTCCACGATCCCGACGACGGCGCGCGCGAAACGCTCCCATTGGAGGTCCGGTTCAAAACCGGCAAGCAACAGGAACGGCTCGCCCAAGCCGTCATTCAGCTTGTAAAGCGCCAGTTGGGGTGCTTTGTAGTCCTCAAGGTGGTCTTCGACAAAGCTGATGTGGGGACGGCGCGTGCGGTAGTCGATGAGCTGGTCGGCGTCGAACACAGCCACCGTTTCGACTTCGAGCGTATCCAGCAGTTCCCGGTTGATCTGCTGGACCACGTGGCCGGCATCAGCGAATCCCGTGAAGCCCATCAGCATGTTGAGGCCCCTGATTTCCGGGCTGTGGAAGAGCTCGATGTTGCTCGCGTAGAGCGACTCAGGGTCAAGGAGTGAGCCGGAAATCCGTTCAAACACGGCATGTTCCTTTCGCAGTTTCAAATTCTTGGAGGAGCAGGCGGCTGCACACCGCGGCAGATGCCTCGGCGGCCGGCCACGCTCCATGTATTGGTACAACGCCCCGGACGGGCCGCGCATTCCTGTCGGCCAATGTGCCGCAACTCTCATTTAATTGCTTTCCGGCGCGGCAGACAGACTACGATCGAGACGTGCCGCCGTGCGCGGACCCAAGCAACCACGGACGTTGTCACAAGCGGACAACGGACGGGTACCAGGGCCGGGCGCCTAACATGCAGCCCGGCCAAGCCATGCAGAGAGAGATGAGGACAAATCCTCGTGGTGAAGACTACAGACATCACCCTTGGCACTATCGCCAAGGACCTGAAGAAGTCGCCCAGCGACGCACTCGTGATAGCCGTCGGACAGGGGGAAGGCGGACCGGTACTGCTCGGGAACCCGCTGGGGGCGAAGGCCGCGGAAACCCTCGCGGCTTCTTTGGGCCTCCTCGGCATCACGGGAGCAGCCGATCAGGTACACCGTCTGCCGGGTCTTCCGGAGACCGGTTCGGGCGTCCTCGTCCTGGCAGGTGTCGGCAAGGTCGCCGACGACGCCCTCCTCGCAGAGGAAACCCTGCGCCGG
Source organism: Arthrobacter sp. NPDC058127 (assembly GCF_042884555.1). Lineage (NCBI taxonomy): Bacteria > Bacillati > Actinomycetota > Actinomycetes > Micrococcales > Micrococcaceae > Arthrobacter > Arthrobacter sp. NPDC058127. The sequence goes on from NZ_JBHVTT010000014.1 coordinate 17,272, forward strand.
GCCGCAGGATCGGCCGTCCGCCAATTGGCCGGTTTGTCGTCCGTGACGCTGGCCCTCCCGACGGCGTCCCTCGCCGACGTCGCGGCCGTCGCCGAAGGCGCTGTGCTGGGTTCCTATTCCTATACGGAGCACCGCTCCAGCAAGGATGGCCTCAAGGATCCGGTCGGCAAGGTCCTGATCCACACGGCATTTGACGGCAAGGATCTCCAGCCCGCGCTCGATCGGGCATTGCTCGTCGGACGCGCGGTCAACGCCACCCGCACCCTGGTCAACCAGCCTCCGAGCCACCTTTACCCGGAGTCCTTTGCCGAAGCTGCCAAGGAACTCTCCAAGGGTTTGCCCGTGAAGGTAACCGTGTGGGACGAAAAGCGCCTCGAAAAGGACGGTTTCGGCGGAATCCTTGGCGTTGGAAAGGGTTCAACCCGCCAGCCCCGCCTCGTCAAGGTGGAATATTCCCCGGCCAAGGCCACCAAGAAGATCGCTCTTGTCGGCAAGGGCATCACTTTTGACACGGGCGGCATTTCCATCAAGCCGGCCCTCGGCATGGGCGACATGAAGAGCGACATGGCGGGCGCCGCCGTCGTACTTAATACTGTCCTGGCAGTCGCGGGACTCGGGTTGCCCGTCAAGGTGACCGCGTGGCTCTGCATCGCCGAAAACATGCCGTCCGGCGCTGCACAGCGGCCGGCAGACGTCCTCACCGTGTACGGCGGCAAGACGGTCGAGGTCCTTAACACCGATGCCGAGGGACGTTTGGTCATGGCGGACGGACTGGTCGCGGCGAGCCTCGAGCAGCCGGATGCCATCATCGACGTCGCGACTCTGACAGGCGCCCAGCTGATCGCCCTCGGCGACCGCACTGCCGGTGTCATGGGTTCCGACGCCGTCACGGGCGCCCTCAAGTCCGCGGCAGACCGCGCGGGCGAGCTCATCTGGCCGATGCCGCTGCCGGAAGAACTGCGGGCAAGCCTCGACTCGCAGGTTGCTGACATCGCCAACATCGGCGAACGCTATGGCGGAATGATGACCGCGGCCGTGTTCCTGCGAGAGTTCGTCGGCAAGGATGCCGAGGGCAAGCAGATCCCCTGGGCACACGTCGACATCGCCGGCCCGTCCTTCAACAACGGCAGCCCCTACGGCTACACGCCCAAGCAAGGCACCGGCTGCACCGTCAGGACGCTGCTCGCCTACGTCGAAGACGTGCTGGCGTCGGCCTAAGCAAGTCCCCAAGTGGGGCCGGTTTATGACCGGCCCCACGGCCCGACGTGAGTCTGGCCACAAGCGCCCCACAAAAGCCTCGGCAGGGTGGAGCATGGATAAGTGGTTCGCTAAGGTGAACCACGGTAGTCACAAATGCAAGAGAACTTCGGTGCTGGCATAATCGCGGCAGTACAAGTTCCAAGACCAGATGACGCGTAGTCGCGTGTCATCGCTCACGCGAGGGAGCGTCCTAGTGGCCGATCAGGCAACTGCGCAAGAATTCGACATCCTGGTACTCGGTGGCGGCAGCGGCGGCTACGCCACGGCTCTGCGTGCCGTTCAGCTTGGTTTCACCGTTGGTCTCGTCGAGAAGGGAAAGCTCGGCGGCACCTGCCTGCACAACGGGTGTATCCCCACCAAGGCACTGCTGCACTCGGCCGAACTGGCCGACCACGCACGCGATTCCGCCAAGTACGGCGTCAACGTCACGTTGGACAGCATCGACATCACAGCCGTGAACTCTTACAAGGACGGAATCGTCGCCGGTAAGTACAAGGGCCTGCAGGGACTCATCAAGTCCAAGGGCATCACGGTCATCGAAGGCGAAGGCAAGCTGCAGGGCACCGACACCGTCGTCGTGAACGGCACAGCCTACAAGGGCAAGAACATCGTCCTGGCCACGGGTTCCTACTCCCGTTCCCTCCCCGGCCTGGAAATCGGCGGCCGCGTCATCACGTCCGATGAAGCGCTGACCATGGACTACATCCCCAAGAGCGTCATCGTCCTCGGCGGCGGCGTCATCGGCGTCGAATTCGCTTCCGTGTGGAAGTCCTTCGGCGTCGACGTCACCATCGTCGAGGGCCTCCCCTCCCTCGTTCCCAACGAAGACACCGCCATCGTCAAGAACCTTGAGCGCGCCTTCAAGAAGCGCGGCATCAAGTTCAGCACCGGCGTCTTCTTCCAGGGCGTCGAGCAGGACGACAACGGCGTGAAGGTCACCTTGGTCGACGGCCAGACCTTCGAAGCCGATCTTCTCCTGGTTGCCGTAGGCCGTGGCCCCGTCACCGCCAACCTCGGTTACGAAGAGGCAGGCGTCACCATCGACCGCGGCTTCGTCATCACCAACGAACGCCTGCACACCGGCGTCGGCAACGTCTACGCCGTCGGCGACATCGTCCCGGGCGTTCAGCTGGCCCATCGCGGGTACCAGCAGGGCATCTTCGTCGCCGAAGAGATCGCCGGCCTGAACCCCGTGGTCGTCGAAGACGTGAACATCCCGAAGGTCACCTTCTGCGAACCTGAAATCGCCACCGTTGGCTACACCGAAAAGGGCGCCAAGGAGAAGTTCGGCGAGGACCAGGTCCAGACCCAGGAATACAACCTGGCCGGCAACGGCAAGAGCTCCATCCTGGGCACCGGCGGCATCGTGAAGGTCGTCCGCCAGAAGGACGGTCCCGTCGTCGGTATCCACATGATCGGTTCCCGCATGGGCGAGCAGATCGGCGAAGCACAGCTGATCGTCAACTGGGAAGCACACCCGGAGGACGTGGCCCAGTTCATCCACGCACACCCGACGCAGAACGAGACCCTGGGCGAAGTCCACCTCGCGCTGGCAGGCAAGCCGCTCCACGGCTAAGTCTTTACGCAAGACACCCGGTCCTGCGCCCGCACGAACTGCGGGCGCAGGACCCCAGCAGGCAACACTCATCCGCACTAAAGATCAATAAGGAGAACGGGGACGACATGTCTGAATCCGTTAACTTGCCCGCCCTTGGTGAAAGCGTCACCGAAGGCACCGTCACTCGCTGGCTCAAGCAGGTTGGTGACCGAGTGGAAGTCGACGAGCCCCTGCTCGAAGTTTCCACCGACAAAGTAGACACTGAAATCCCGTCTCCTATTGCCGGCATCATCGAAGAAATCCTCGTAGCTGAAGACGAGACAGCCGAAGTCGGCGCTCCCCTGGTTCGGATCGGCAGCGGCAGCAACGGCGCTGCCGCGCCTGCAGCCGCACCGGTGGAAGAAGCACCGGCAGCTCCGGAACCAGCACCGGCCCCTGAAGCCGCACCGGCTCCCGCAGCTGCGCCGGCTCCCGCAGCCGAAGACGCCCCCGCCCCCGCCGCAGCTTCCGGTGAGGCATCGGGTCACGACGTGACTCTCCCCGCCCTGGGCGAAAGCGTCACCGAAGGCACCGTAACCCGCTGGCTCAAGGCCGTCGGCGACACCGTCGAGGTGGACGAGCCGCTCCTCGAGGTCTCCACCGACAAGGTCGACACCGAGATCCCCTCCCCCGTGGCCGGCACTTTGCTCGAGATCCGCGTCAACGAGGACGACACAGCCGAGGTCGGCTCCGTTCTTGCCGTCATCGGCTCCGGGGCGCCCGCCGCGGCAGCACCGGCACCCGCGGCTGCACCGGCACCCGTAGCAGCAGCACCCGCCGCAGCGGCACCGGTTGTTGAATCCGCACCCGCACCGGCGGCCCTCGCACCAGCAGCAGCACCGGCTGCCGCGGCGCCCGCAGCTCCGGCGCCGGCTGCCGCACCCACAGCGTCTTCGACCGAGTCGGGCTACGTCACCCCGCTCGTCCGCAAGCTTGCCAACCAGAACGGTGTCGACATCACCACCGTGGCGGGCACCGGCGTCGGTGGCCGTATCCGGAAGCAGGACGTGCTCGCCGCGGCCGACGCAATGAAAGCAGCAGCCGCCGCACCCGCCCCGGCAGCTCCCGCAGCCCCGAGCAAGCCTGCTGCCGCCCCCGTGGCGGCCTCCTCGCTCCGCGGAACCGTGGAGAAGGCTCCCCGCATCCGCCAGGTCATCGCCCGCCGCATGCGCGAGTCCCTCGAAACCTCAACGCAGCTGACCCAGGTGCACGAGGTCGACATGACCAAGATCGCCAAGCTCCGCCTCAAGGCCAAGGGCTCCTTCGAGGCCCAGAACGGCGTCAAGCTGACCTTCCTGCCGTTCATCGCCAAGGCCGTGGCCGAAGCCCTGAAGCAGCACCCCAAGCTGAACGCCGCGTACGACGAAGGCAAGCAGGAAATCACTTACCACAACGCGGAACACCTCGCGATCGCGGTGGACACCGACAAGGGCCTGCTGGTCCCGGTCATTTCCGACGCAGGCAACCTGAACCTTGCCGGCCTGGCCGGCAAGATCGCCGACGTCGCCGGCCGTACCCGCCAGGGGAAGATCGGTCCGGACGAGTTGTCCGGCGGTACCTTCAGCATCACCAACATCGGTTCTGTCGGCGCACTGTTCGACACGCCGATCATCAACCAGCCGCAGGTGGGTATCCTCGGCACCGGTGCCATCGTCAAGCGACCGGTCGTGGTTGCCGACGCGAACGGCGATGACTCGATCGCCATCCGCTCCATGATGTACCTGTCCCTGACGTACGACCACCGCCTGGTTGACGGTGCTGACGCCGGCCGCTTCCTCCAGACCCTCAAGGCCCGCCTTGAGGAAGGCGCGTTCGAAGCCGACCTGGGCCTCTGATTCCAGCGAACATATAGCGACCCGTACCTCCTGACGGTGCGGATCACGACGACGGGAAGGTCCCGACGGGAAACCGCCGGGGCCTTCCCGTTTTTCATGCCAGGATATTGCTCCGTGGCTTTGCTACGGCACGTAGAAGATTCTGGCTAAGCTGGAGCCATGACTATCCTCTTCAACGTCCTGCTGTTCTTGCACATCGTCGGCGCAGCCATGATCGTGGGTTTTTGGATCGCCACCATGAAGCAGCCGACCGTTCACCCGCGTCAGCGCGATGGCGCCTTCGTGCAGCTGATCACCGGTGTTGCCATGATGGGAATCCTGCCCATGCTGCCCAATGCCGATCCCAACTACTTCAAGCTCGGCATCAAGTTCGCGATCGGCCTCGCCGTGGCCGTTCTCGCCGTCATTGGCTCACGCAAGGTCAAGAAGGGCGAACCGGTCTCTACGGGATTGGCCCACGGCGTCGGCGGCCTGGCTTTGGTCAACATCGCCATCGCCACGATCTGGCAGTAATCCCGGATAATCGCTGGCTGGAGCAAACTGAGCGGCCGCCTGGACCTTTCGTCCGGGCGGCCGTTGCCGCTTAAGCCGTTACCGCTTGAACCGTGGCAGTCACAATCCTCTGAGAGCGGACAAGCGGTGCGCCGCCGCCGTCGACTCCCTAGGATTGAACCCGGCGGCATCCGGTATCCGGATGCCAATTCGCAACGACGCTGAGGAGTGGACATGGCAACAACACGCACCGCACACACCGTATGGAACGGCAACCTGATCGAAGGCGCCGGCAACACCACGCTGGACAGCTCCGGGCTCGGAACCTTCAACGTCACCTGGAAGGCCCGCGCGGAGTCCGCAGAGGGCAAGACGAGCCCCGAAGAGCTGATTGCTGCCGCACACTCGGCATGCTACTCGATGGCCTTCAGCAACGGCGTCGCAGGCGCAGGCTTCACGCCGGAAGAGGTCAACACCAAGGCCGATGTCACCTTCCAGCCAGGCGAAGGCATCACGGGCATCCACCTGACCGTGAGCGCACGCATCCCGGGTGTCTCCGAAGAAGAGTTCCAGCGCCTCGCCGAAGACGCCAAGGTCAACTGCCCGGTATCCCAGGCACTCCGGGCAACGCCGATCACGCTGGATGCCACGCTCGCTTCCTAGCGGCAACACGTCCGAAACCTGTCCATAAAGCGAGTCCCTGCCTTTCCTTCCGGAAGGGCGGGGACTTCGTCTTGTGGGCCTCCGGCTAGCCCTTTTGCGGCCGCGCGGGTAACGCAGCCGGGCGGAGCTTGCGGTAGCCTGCACGCAGGGGTGGCCGGTCTGTGGGTAGCTCCTGCACCATTTCCTTGAGGGCCCCGATCCCGTACTCCAACTGGGGATCGGTGCCGGCCGCATAGGCGTGGGGCGGGAACACCACTTCGATGTCAGGCTCAACCCCGAAGTTCTCCACGCTCCACCCGATGCCACCGGAGAACCACGTGGCATAGCGAGGCTGGGTCACGCCGGTGCCGTCAGCCAAGGCGAAACGGTTGTCGATGCCCACGACGCCGCCCCAGGTCCGGGTGCCGATGACCGGGCCGATGCCGCGGAGTTTGGACACCTGCGTGATGATGTCACCGTCCGAGCCGGCGAATTCGTCGGCGAGGATAATGACGGGGCCGCGCGGAGCGTGATGCGGATAAGTACGCGGCTTTTCGCCGCGGGGCATGCTCCAGCCGGTGACCTTGCGGCCGATCAGTTCAGCCACGAGCTGGGAGGTGTGGCCGCCACGGTTCCGGCGTACGTCGACAATCAAGCCGTCCATCGCGGTCTCGGTATCAAGATCCCTGTGAAGCTGCGCCCAGCCGTTGGCCATCATGTCCGGGACATGCAGATAGCCGAACTTTCCGTCCGAGGCCTCGCGCACAGTGCGCCTGTTGGCGTGCACCCATTCCTGGTACCGCAAGCGTTCCTCGTCCTTTACCGGAACAACAGCGATCCGCCGCTGCTGGCCGGCCGCCTCGCCGTGCCCAGCGCCATTCAGGAGCGTGAGTTCCACGGTCCGGCCCGCTGCGCCCACCAGTTGTTTGGCGGGAGTACGGTCTGCGGAGAGCCCGACGCCGTCGATCGCCAGGACAACGTCGCCCACCTTCGCGTCGGATCCCGGCCGCGTCAGCGGCGAGTTGGCGAGGGGGTCGGAAGAGTCTCCGGCGAGGATCCGCGTGATCTCCCAGCCGGCCTCCGTGAGCTTGAGGTCGGCGCCGAGCCGGCCCTGTCCATTGCTCCCGGGTTCGCCCACGGCCGCCGGACGCACGTACGCGTGGGAAGTGCCCAGCTCACCGTGCAGTTCCCACAGAAGGTCCACCAAGTCGTCGTGCGAGCCGAGGCGTTCGACGACGGGCCGGTACCGTGCGTGCACCGAATCCCAGTCCTGGCCCGCCATGTCTTCCGTCCAGAAGAAGTCCCGCTGCAGCCGCCACGCTTCGTCGAAGGCCTGCCCCCACACCGCCAAAGGATCCATGACTACCCGGATCCGGTTCAGCTCAACCTTGACGAGCTCGCCCGATTCTTCTTCAACCTTGGTATCGGACGGTACGGCGATAACCTGCTTGTCGTTCACGAAGACCAGTTTCTTGCCGTCTCCGGACAGTCGGTAACGCTCAACCGCGGAGGCTAGTGTGACCTGCTTCTGCTTCGAAAGCTCGTAGCGGACCAAAGCCGGAGCGGGCGCCTTGTCCTGCACCTTGCCTCGGCCGTCTCCCGTGACACCTGAGAGCGGGGTGTCGAGCCACAGCAATGCGCCGCTGGAAGCCGAAAGCGCCGAGTAGTTGCCCTGCGGCACGGGGACGCCGATGACGCGCAAGGGCAGCCCTTCAAGGTCCACATGGACCCTGACGGTCGCCCCGGCACCATCTCCCACACCGTCCTTCGCGCCGTTCGTCTGTGCGGGTGGTGCGTCTTCATCCTCGTCCAGCAGATCCACTATCGGGCCGAAGGGAGATGGAGTGGCTGCGGCGAGTGCCACGAGGTACGGCTTGATGGGGCTGGGGAACGACAAGTCGAAGGCATGGCCGTCGTAGACGGGATCAAAGCTGCGGTTCGAGAGGAACGCCAGGAATTTGCCGTCGGGAGTGAATGCCGGCGATTCGTCGCAGAAGCGGCCGTCGGTGACATCCACGACGTCTTCCGGGCTGGCGATGTTGACCATGCGCAACTTGCTCCGCGAGCCAAAGGATGTCACAGGCTCGGACCATGCAAGCCATTGCGAGTCCGGCGACCATGCGAGGCTGTCGATGCTGCCATCCCCCACGCTGACAAGCGGCGACAAGGTGCCGCTGGCAGTGTCGGCCAGGTAGACGTCTCCGAACGCGGTACCCACGGCAAGCCACCGGCCATCGGGACTGGCTTCGAGGGCGCTTGGACGGGCCGCCCTGGGAAAATCGATCCGCAGGAAATCGATCGGTGATTCTTCGGCCCCGCCACTTGTGGTGCTGACAGGGGCGGCCTCAGTATCCGCGGACGCCGTAGCAATATCCGTGTGCGGCTGCGGCACCCGAACCTCGGACGTCGCGGGCTGTCCCGCAATGGCTGATGCCGAGACGGGGCGGGGCAGTTGTCCGGCCGCGGCCTCTTCAGCTTCGTGTGGCGCCGGTACTGCGTCCTTGACTGGCGCCTCGACGGCCGGCCGTGAGAAACGCGGGGCAATCCTCTTGATATAGATGGAATCGACGCCGTCGTGGTCTGCTACATAGGCGATGCGACCGTCAATGAGGGGCCGGGGAAGCCTTGCCCGCACGCCGGGAGTCGCTTCGACCACGCGGGACGGTCCGTCTTTGTGGCGCAGCCAGTGGATGGTTCCGTGGGATTCCACCGCACTGGCCGAACCGGCTGCGTTGGGGAAGACTTCGCCCAAGTGAGCGGCGACTTTGAGGGGAGCGGGCCGGCGCGACTGGGATGCTGAACCCAGGCAGACGTCCAGCCGTACCGCTTCGGCGTCGGCCTCGAGCGTCGGCAGGATCCACAACTCACCCGCCGATTCGAAGATGACCCGCTTGCCGTCGCTCGCAGCGTGCCGGACATAGAAGTCCTCGTGATCGGTGTGGCGGCGCAGGTCCGAACCGTCCGGCTGCAGCGAGTAGAGATTCCCGTAGCCCTCGTGGTCCGAAAGGAAGGCGATCCGTCCGCCTACCCACAGCGGGTCCGCGAGGTTCCCGTCGAGCGCGGGAACCAAGCGGGCGAACTCGCCGTTCCCGTCGGCGTCGATCCACAGTTTTCCGGCAGTGCCGCCGCGGTACCGCTTCCACCAGGCAGGCTCGCGGGAAAGCACGCTGGCAAGGACCACGGGACGCTCGTCCCCCACTTCCGGGCCGAATGCCACTGATTCGACGGGGCCGAAGGGAAGCTCGACGGCGGGGCCGCCGTCGAGCGGCAAGGCGTAGGCGTGCGTGTGCCGCCCCTCGGCTTGTTCGAAGGCCGTGGTGACTACGACGTCGCCTGCGGAGGTGAATCCCTTGACCCGGGTGGTGCTGTGGCCGAAGTAGCTCAACTGCCGGTACCCGCCGCCGTCGACATTCGCTGTCACCACCTCGGGAGCGGCCCCCACGATCGTCGTCCAGACGAGCCGCTTGCCGTCCGGGGTGAAGCGGGGATTGCGTGCAGGGAGCTGCTGGGCCGAAATCCGCCACGCGCGGCCTCCGGCCACGGGCGCAATCCAAACGTCGTCTTCGGCCACGAAAGTGATCAAATCACCGTGCAAATGCGGGAAACGGAAGTAGCTGGAGGAGGTCATTGTTCGATCATAGTCAAAGGTGAAGCGAGCCTTTTGAGGCCTGCCGTAATGCCGAAGTGACGCTCGCCATGATGAGATGAGGCATGCGAATCGTGATATCGGGTGCTTCAGGATTCATCGGAACCGCGCTTTCCGCGCGTCTCCTCGGCAGCGGGCACGACGTCGTGCGGTTGGTCCGCCGTCCGCCTGCAGGGGCAAATGAGGCATTTTGGGATCCGGCCGCGGGCCAACTGGATGAGGCGGTACTCGACGGCGCAGGCGCCGTGGTCAACCTCTCCGGGGCAGGCATCGGGGAGCGCCGCTGGAGCAAGGCGCGCGTGCGGGACATCATCGACTCACGCTTGCGGACAACAAAAACGCTCACGGCGGCCATGGGACGGCTGGGCACTCCGCCCGGAACGTTCCTGAGCCAGTCGGCGTCGGGTTACTACGGTTCGTCCCGCGCCGGCCTGCTCCGGGAGGACGCAGGGCCAGGCAAAGGCATGCTGGCCACGCTGTGCGTCGATTGGGAGGCCGCCGCCCATACGGCACCTGCCGGCGTACGGGTGGTGACACCGCGTACCGGGGTGGTCCTCAGCCCTGATGGCGGAGCGTTGGGGCCGCTCCTTCCGTTGTTGAAGATGGGCGTGGGCGGACCGCTGGGAAACGGCCGGCAATATTGGCCGTGGATTTCCCTGGTGGATGAGGTCTCAGCCTTCGAATACCTGCTCAACTCGTCGCTTGAAGGTCCCGTCAACGTGTGCGCCCCCGAAAGCGCGGATGTCAACGCGATCGTTGCGCAACTGGCGGCTGCCCTGCACCGGCCGGCGTTCCTGCGCGTACCCGCCCCGGCCCTGCGCCTCGCCCTTGGCAGCCATCTGGCAGAGGAACTTGTCCTTGCCAACCAGCGCATGGAACCGGCAAGGCTGATGGACTCAGGCTTTGCCTGGCAGCACCCCGCGCTGGCGGACGCCGCCCGATGGGTGGCAAACGGCGGCAAATGAGCCCCTAAGGCTGCTTGGCCAGGATCTCCGTGATCCTCCACGAGCCCCCGCCGCGCTGGAGGACCAGCCTGAGTTCCTGTGGCTTGCCCGGGGGACGCGCCCGGACGGCCGTCCCCGCGGCGTCCCGTTCTTCATAAGCCGAGGTTGCCACCGTGACAGCAACCGTCGCCCGGTCCGGGTCGGGAACGCCTTCCACTCTCACGCTCGTCAAGATGGTGGAAAAGCCCGCGAGAACCAAGCCGGCGCCGATCAATTCGTCCCTGAGCTTTCCATCCGAGGCGGCAGCCGCTGAGCCCTGTACATTGACGAGGTCCAACAACTCGAACTTGCCGGAACTCAACGCTGTGTCCCGGATCGCAGACAGCCCGCTGATGGCTTCCTCCGGTTTTTCGGATCGGATCTGGCCCAGTACCGCCGCGGGAACCCCGTCGAGGACGGTTCCCTGCCGGGTATTGCCCGGTTCGTTCGCGCTCCGGTCTTCCTGGCCAGTCGTCGACGCCGCGCCAAGCGTCGGCGGCCCTGCTCCCGGTCCCAGATCGCCGGCCCACCACACTGTGCCAGCCCACCACACTGCGGCTCCTGATCCGGCGCCCACAACTACCCCGAGGGCGAGCACAAGAGACGCCACCCGCCGTCGGGCGGAAGCCGGAGCTACCGCCCGCCGGTGCCTGTGGCCCACCCCCGGCGGGCGGGAGCGGCTGAAAAGCACCGCGATGCGGGCGCGCTTCGAGCGGCGATCAGAAGCCCGACGCCGGGTCATCAGTTCAGGAACAACCGTCGCATGCACCGACGCAGAAAGGTCCACGGCTTCCGGCGCTGCGCTCCTGTAGATGGCAACACCCAATTCGGCCGCAGAAGGCCGCTGCTCCCCGTCGGGATGGAGCCCGGCCTCGATGGCGACGGCAAGGGCTGTGGGGACCGCGGGCACGAGCAATGTCAGCGGCGGCCGGCGGGCCGCAGTGTCAGGCGCGGAGCCGGTGAGGCAATACCAGCCAAGGGCGGCGAGGGCGTAGGTGTCGCGTTGCGGCTGGAGTTCCGCGGTCCCCGGGGTAATCGGATCAGGATCCACGAATCCGGGGGTTCCGGAGTCTGGGACCCCCGAGGCGTCCCCCACCACGCGGGAAATGCCCATGTCCGAGAGGAGCGGCTTCCCTTGGGCGGTGAAGAGGACATTTCCGGGCGAGACATCGGAGTGTGTCATGCCTTGGCGATGCAGATAGGCCAGGGCATGCGCCAGGGGCGTCAGGATAGTCACCGTCTCGCCCACGCCAAGACGCCCCCTGCTGGACACCAACTGCGCAAGCGATCCCCCGGGGGCGTAGTCCATGACCACGCCCAAGCCGCCGCCAAAGGATCCTGCCAACTCAACGACGCCACGGACCTTCACGAGGTGCTCGTGGTCCAGCCGGGACAGAAGCTGGACTTCACGGAGCAGGGATGACTTGGACTCGCCTGAATCCACAATCGGCGGTTTCCGGTCGAGGCATTTCACGGCGAAATTGTTTCCCGACCGCTGCTCCGTTGCGAGCCACACCGTGGCGCTCCCTCCGCGGCCCAGCTCACGGACCGGAAGAAAACCCGGGATCACGGGTTCGGAAGGTTCGGTCCCCTGGGAGGGCACGGCCCCGTCTTGGTCTTGGCCGCTCCCGCCTGGCGAAAAAGTCTCCATGCCTCAACAAATACCGGAAATCGCGGATTGCCGCAGAAGTTATCCACAGGCCAGGGACCGGAGCCCCGCAACCCGGCCGAGTACGACTGAGAGCTTGGCCACAAAATCATGGCCTGCGCCCGGCGGGGTCTAAGCTTATCCCCATGACTCTTGAGTTTTCACAGCTGGGTCTTGCCCCGGATTTCGTTGACTACATGCAGGGCTGGGATATCCAGCGCGAACTCCACAACAAGGTTGTTGCCGGCGAGAAACCCAGCACCGTCCTGCTCCTTGAGCACGCCGCGGTCTACACGGCAGGCAAGCTCACGGAGGACCACGAGCGCCCGTTTGACGGCACTCCCGTCGTTCCGGTGGACCGTGGCGGCAAATTGACCTGGCACGGACCGGGCCAGCTCATTGCCTACCCCATCCTCAAGTTGAAGAACCGTGCCGGGATCCGTGACTACGTCGAGCGTCTCGAAGCCGTCATGATCGCGATCATGGAGGACTACGGGATCAAGGCCACGCGGGTCAAAGGCCGGGCAGGCGTCTGGGTCCTCGCCGACGAAAAGGGTCCGGACCGCAAGATCGCCGCAATCGGCATTCGCGTCCTGGACGGCGTCACCATGCACGGCGTGGCCATCAACTGCAGCAACGACCTCGCGCCCTACGCACAGATCATCGCGTGCGGCATCACCGACGCCAGCGTCACCACCATGTCCATTGAGACCGGCAGGACCATCAATCCGGCCGACATTGCTGAGCGCTTCGTGGAAGAGTTCCGCAAGCACGAAGAAGCACTCGTATCCAGCCCCGAAGGAGCACTCCAGTGACCCTGGCACCTGAAGGCCGTAAGCTGCTGCGCGTTGAACAGCGCAACAAAGCCGTCCCGGTCGAACGCAAGCCCGAGTGGATCAAGGCCAAGGTCCAGATGGGACCGGAATTCGTGGGCCTGAAGAACCTCGTGAAAAAAGAAGGCCTGCACACCGTCTGCGAGGAAGCCGGCTGCCCGAACATCTTCGAGTGCTGGGAAGACAAGGAAGCGACCTTCCTGATCGGCGGCTCCGAATGCACCCGCCGCTGCGACTTCTGCCAGATCGACACCGGCAAACCCTCCCCCGTGGACATGTTCGAACCCACCAAGGTCGCCCGCTCCGTCCAGGCCATGAACCTGCGCTACGCCACCGTCACCGGCGTCGCCCGCGACGACCTGGCAGACGAAGGCGTCTGGCTCTACGCCGAGACCGTCCGCAAGATCCACGAACTGAACCCCGGCACCGGCGTCGAACTGCTCATCCCCGACTTCTCCGGCAAACCCGAACACATCAGCGCGATCTGCGACTCCGCCCCCGAGGTCTTCGCGCACAACGTCGAAACCGTGCCCCGGATCTTCAAGCGCATCCGCCCCGCGTTCCGCTACGACCGCTCCCTGGACGTCATCACCCAGGGCCGGGCCCACGGGATGGTCACCAAATCCAACCTGATCCTGGGCATGGGCGAAACCCGGGAAGAGATCTCCGAAGCCCTGGCCGACCTGCACGCCGCGGGCTGTGACCTGATCACGATCACCCAGTACCTGCGCCCCTCCGAACGGCACCTGCCCGTGGACCGCTGGGTCAAACCCCAGGAATTCGTCGACCTCGCCACCGAAGCCGAGGAAATCGGCTTCCTCGGCGTCATGTCCGGCCCCCTGGTCCGCTCCTCCTACCGCGCCGGACGACTCTGGGCCACCGCGATGCGCAAAAAAGGCCGCGAAATCCCCACGCACCTGGCCCACATCGCCGAAGGCATCCAGGACTCCGGCACCACCCGCCAGGAAGCCCGCACCCTCCTCGCGCACCACGCATAGCACGTCGGCTAAAGCACGGTCAAAGGACCGGACCCCGGACAAATCCGGCGTCCGGTCCTTTGGCATAAATCACGTAGAATTAAGGCACTATGGCGAAATCCCCTGATTCCAGCAACTCGACAACATCGGCTGCCGACGCTCCCAAGCGCGGCTTGTTTTCCCGCAAGCCCAAGGAAGCCAAGGCCAAGAAGCCGAGCCAGCTGAAGCAGATCGGCGAGGTCTTCAAGATGACCCGCCGTAACGACCCCATCGTCGTGTGGCTCATGCTGCTGGCGTTCCTCGGCGTCGTTGCTGTCAGCCTCATCGTCGGGCTCCTCCTGAACAACTGGGTCACGGGCCTGATCATCGGCATCCCCTTGGGCCTGCTGGCAGCTGTCTTCATCCTCTCGCGCCGCGCGGAACGGGCGGCCTTCGCCCAGATCGAGAACCAGCCCGGAGCCTCCGGTGCGGCCTTGGGAACCCTGCGCCGCGGCTGGATCACGGAGGACCAGCCGGTCGCAGTCAACCCGCGCACCCAGGACGCTGTCTTCCGCGCCATCGGCCGTCCCGGCGTCGTACTGGTCAGCGAAGGACCTTCACACCGCGTCAAGCCGTTGGTCGACGCCGAGCGCAAGAAGCTCGCCCGTATCCTGCCGAACGTCACTATTCACGTGATCGAAAGCGGTCGTGGCGAAGGCCAAGTGCCTATCAGCCAAATAGCAAAGACCATGAACAAATACAAGAACGAGCTCACCAAGGTTGAGGTCGGCGCCGTCAGCAAGCGAATCTCTTCGCTCGGCAACCGCCTGCCGATCCCCAAGGGCATCGACCCGTACAAGGCACGCCCTGACCGCAAGGCAGCACGCGGACGCTAGCTAAAACGACAAGCCGCCCGTTCCTGGATATCCGGGAACGGGCGGCTTTTTTGTCTGCGGAAAGTTACATCCGGATGAGGATCGTGTTCATTGCCCTGTCGTGGAGGCCACGCTGGTCGGGATCGAAAACAACCGCGGGGATCACCAGGCACAGGAGGATCGTCCTGACCACAGCGGCCAATGGGCCCGCCCGTGTTCCGCCGAGCCGTACCACGTGGATGCCGGCAACCCGGTGTCCGATGCTGTAGCCCAGCGTCCCGATGAGAAGGATCTGTTCCACCGCGAAGACGGCAAGTGTTGCCCACTGGTTGCCGCCGAAGGCAAAGTTGCTGATCACCAGGGCAATGACCCAGTCGATGCAGATTGCCAGGATGCGACGGCCGGCCCGCGCCATGGAACCGGGGCCGGACTCGGGAAGGCCGAGCCGTGCTCCCGGGTACTTGGAAATTCCGGACGTGTCCGGCCCTGTGAGCCATGAACCAATATCTTTACGATCAACCACACTTCAAGCTTACGGCTTCACCATCGCACGCCCGACGGCGGGAGGCGGCGCCGGTGGGATGTTCGCTGTGTTCACAGGGAAACAGACACACCGAAGAAAGACATAGACTGGCACTGCAGTAGACCAGTAGCGTTTACACGGCAGGCAGTTCTGTAACCTGCTCGAAACAATACTGACACCCCGGGGAAATCCCCTTTCCCTATGGTTGGAGAAGTTGCTAGCCGCCGATGCAGGGATACTTTTTTGTTTCCCTGCCTTCGGTTTGCGCTGGATCAGACGGCCCTGTTGGCCTGTTACCTGTTATGCGATAGGAGCATAGATGTTCAAGACTGCGGACGAAGTCCTCAAGTTCATCAAAGACGAAGACGTAAAATTCGTCGATATCCGCTTCACCGATCTTCCGGGCGTCCAGCAGCACTTCAACGTGCCGGCCAAGAGCGTCGACGCTGACTTCTTTGTCAACGGTCAGCTCTTTGACGGATCTTCCATCCGCGGTTTCCAGGGCATCGCCGAGTCCGACATGCAGCTCATCCCGGATGTCACCACGGCTTTCATCGACGCCTTCCGCGTCGAGAAGACCCTCGCGCTGAACTTCTCCATCGTGAACCCGCGCACTGGCGACCCCTACCACCGCGACCCGCGCGGCGTGGCCGAAAAGGCAGAAGCCTACTTGGCTTCCACCGGCATCGCGGACACGGCATTCTTTGCTCCCGAAGCTGAGTTCTATGTCTTTGACAATGTTCAGTTCGAATCCTCCCCCCAGGGTTCCTTCTACAAGGTCGACTCGATTGAAGCCCCTTGGAACACGAGCCGCGAAGAAGAAGGCGGAAACCTCGGTTACAAGACCCCCTTCAAGGGCGGATACTTCCCGGTTGCCCCGGTTGACCACCAGGCTGACCTTCGTGACGCAATGTGCCTCGCGCTGGACGAAGCAGGCCTCGAAGTCGAGCGCTCGCACCACGAAGTCGGTGCCGCCGGCCAGGCTGAGATCAACTACAAGTTCACGACGCTCGTGCACGCTGCCGACGACCTGCAGAAGTTCAAGTACGTCATCAAGAACACCGCGTGGGAGTACGGCAAGTCCGTCACGTTCATGCCGAAGCCGATCTTCGGTGACAACGGCTCGGGCATGCACTGCCACCAGTCCCTGTGGAACGGCAGCGAGCCGCTCTTCTACGACGAAAAGGGCTACGCCGGCTTGTCCGACACCGCCCGCTGGTACATCGGCGGCCTGCTGAAGCACTCCTCGGCCGTTCTCGCGTTCACCAACCCGACGGTGAACTCCTACCGCCGCCTCGTCAAGGGCTTCGAAGCTCCGGTCAACATGGTTTACTCGCAGGGCAACCGCTCGGCCGGTATCCGTATCCCGATCACGGGCTCCAACCCGAAGGCCAAGCGCATCGAGTTCCGCGCTCCGGACCCCGCCTCCAACCCGTACCTGGCCTTCGCTGCCCAGCTCATGGCCGGCATCGACGGTATCCGCAACCGCATCGAGCCCCCGGCTCCGATCGACAAGGACCTGTACGAACTGCCCGCCGAGGAAGCCAAGGACATCCCCAAGGCTCCGGGTTCCCTTGAGGAAGCCCTTGAGGCCCTCCGCGAGGACAACGAGTTCCTGCAGGCCGGTGGCGTCTTCACCCAGGACCTCATCGACACCTGGATCGAATACAAGTACGAGTACGAGATCCGTCCGCTGTCGCTGCGCCCGAACCCGTACGAGTTCGAGCTCTACTACGGCGTCTAAGTAACACCGCAAGAAGCATGGGAAGGGGTCACGGGCAATCGCCCGTGACCCCTTCTCCGTTTTAAATCCGTGGTGGAAATCCCCGCCATGAGTCCCCCACAAAAAAGAACGGCCGTGCCTGTCAAGACACAGCCGTCCTTTTGTAAAGGCCCCGGATCGCCGGGGCCGGACCCCCAATTTTTCCTACACCCGCCGGCGCCCGCTAATCAACCTGAAGAGGAAGACGATAATCGCCAGGACGATCAGTATCGGGGCGATCCAGAGAAGGAATCCGAGGGCCTTTACGGTGCCGCCAATGATAAAGAAAAGGATCGCGATGACCGCGACGATTCCGAGGATGACATTCATGATGTAGCTCCAGTTTCAGTCGTAAACATTCTGATGATTGCCTTTATCGCTGTGCAAACCTCAGCAACCTTACTGTAAGCATGCTTATTATTCTAATCCAGCCACGACGCGCCAGCCTCGCACTGGCCCGCGGCACCGCTTCGTTGACCCCATCGGCAAGCGCCTGACCCACTTATGACGGCCCGTCACGGGACGCTCGCTCACAAATAACGGCTCTTCCCGGGACGCTCGCTCACATAAATCAAGGGACGCGTCTACCTTGAGGTCATATCTGCAGTAGCGTTGACCAGATGGACGGCATAGGTGAGCGAGCGTCCGGCCAAACACCCACACAAGCGAGCGAGCGTCCGGCCAAACACCCACACAAGCGAGCGAGCGTCCGGCCAAACACCCACATAGGTGAGCGAGCGTCCCAATTCCGCATTGCCGACCGGACCGCGCATCTAGGCTCAGTTCCAACCATCAGTCACGACGACCCTGTCGCCGCGGTGGACGCCGTGGTACGTTCAGCGTGATCAGGATGCTTGAGAGAGTCCTCATCCCTTCCGGCTCCTGGCGCAACTTCTGAAAGCGGAGGCATACGATGACAACCTTGATGATCTTCCATGAGGTCGACGACGTTGAGCACTGGCTTAGCTCACCGAAACGGGAAGAACTCTTCGGACCCCAGGGCTTCACAGTTCGAACGTTCGTCGATCCGGGAAAAACCAACCGGGTCGGACTGATTGTCGAGGTCCCGGACATGGAAACGTTCCAGCGCATGTTGGAGTCCGAAGCTGCCGCCGAAGCGATGAAATTCGATGGCGTGCGCCCGGAAACAATCGTGACTCTCGTCGAGTCCTAGGTACCGCCTAGTCGCCGAAACCCCGGTACATCGTCCATTGCGGACCGGCGGAACCACCCAAGTACCTGCCTGTCTCGACAAAGCCCGCGTTTGCGTACGCAGCCTTGGCGGCGGGATTGTGTTCGTTAACTGAGAGCACGACGCCGGCCTGGCCGCCACCCAGCCTCGCTGTCAGCTTCTGCGCTTCCCGGGCAGCCGCCGCAGCAGACAGGGCGCCCAGGCCTCTCCCCTGATGCTTATGGTCGATCAAAAACCCACGCAGGAGCCAGGCGGAATCGTCGTCGGGCCATCCTGCCAAGGTTGCGGCACCAGACTGCAAGGTAAATACTCCGACGGCGGCACCTGCCGCCTCGATCACGTACGGCAAGCGGCTTTCGTCTTCCAGGCCCATGAGCATCATCTTGAACGGGTCCCCGACGAAGTCTTCCTGCCCCGCGGCCAATTCCATGACGGCGACGTCGCCGAGCGTTACGGCGCGGGCATCGTCGTCGAGATCCTTCAAGGGAATGAGCCACACGGTTTCCAGCATCCTTCGAGCTTAGCCGTCCCCGCACTCCGCGGGTCGGCTCGAGCGGCGGCTCACTGCCCGTAGAAGTCCTTCTCAAACACGGCCCGGGTCCGCCGGCTCAGGCGCAAATAGTCTTCTTCGAATACCGCGGCTTGCCCCGGAGCGTAACCACACCATCTGGCAACGGCTTCCAAATCCCTCCGAGACGCCGGGAGGAGATCGGAGGCACGCCCCGTGCAGATCACATTCGCCGAGCGGATACGGCTCGCGAGCCGCCAGGCTTCGCGAAGCAACACGATGTCACCCTTGTCGATCAGTCCCAACGACTCGATCGCGTCGAGGGCCTTGAGCGTGGAAGTGGTCCGCAGTTGTGGATGCTTCCCTGCGTGTTGGAGCTGCAGCAACTGCACAAGCCATTCGACGTCGCTGAGTCCACCCCGTCCGAGCTTAAGGTGCCTGGCTGGATCGGCGCCTCGCGGGAGTCGCTCCGACTCAACCCGCGCCTTGACGCGCCGGATCTCCCGCACATCGGTCTCGGCGAGCGATTCCGGGTAGCGGATCGGGTTGATGAGCCAGAGGAATTCCGCGGCCAATTCGTCGTTGCCGGCCATCGGTTGTGCGCGCAACAGCGCCTGGGCTTCCCAGATGAGGGACCACCGTCGGTAATACTCCGCGTACGACTCGAGGGAACGGACCATGGCCCCGTTCTTTCCCTCGGGGCGAAGATCGGCATCAACGGTGAGGACCCGCTCCGCCAGGATGGCCGGTTTGAGGGGTTGGGTAAGCAGGGTGGAAATGTGCCCCACAATGGCAAGGGCTTGTTGCTGGGCGTCGGATTCACTCGCGCCAGGGAGCGCGCGGTGGACGTACATGACGTCGGCGTCCGAGCCGTAGCCGATCTCGCGTCCGCCTTGCCTACCCATGGCGACAACCAGCACCTGGGTCTTGGGGGGTCCCTCGGAAGCCACGATGGACTCGGCGACGTGCAAGGCGCCCAGGACCGCAGCCCGGTCGGCATCGGCCAATGCCGTGCCCACTGCGTCCTGTTCGAGGAGGCCGGAACTGTCCGCGATGGCGATCCGGAGGATTTCCCGGCGCCTGATGAGCCGGATGAGCCGCATTGCATTCTCGGGATCGGCGTGGCGCGACATCTTGGATTGGATTTCCTGCCACTGGGCTTCGAAGCTAAGCGGCATGAGCTCCTTGTCGGCACCTAGCCACGCAACGGATTCCGGGGAAACCTCCAGGAGATCGGCGATGAGCCGCGAGTTCGAGAGCACGTGGCAAAGCCGCTCGGCTGCCGCTTGGGAGTCCCGGAGCATTCCGAGATACCAATGGGTGGTTCCAAGGGCTTCGCTGACACGGCGGAAGGCGAGCAGTCCGGCGTCGGGGTCCACACCTTCGGCGAGCCAGCCGAGAAGGATGGGGAGCAGTTGCCGCTGCAGTGCGGCGCGCCGGCTGACCCCGGCAGTGAGGGCCTCGATGTGGCGCATGGCGCCCTGCGGGTCGCGGTAGCCGAGCGCCGCAAGCCGGCCTTGGGCAGCTTCCGGAGTGAGCCGGGCGTCTTCGGTGCTCAACTTCGCGGCCGTGTTGAGCAGCGGCCGGTAGAAGATCCGGTCGTGCAGTTCTCGAACGGACCGCTTGGTCTTCTGCCAGGTTTCGATCAGGGCGTCCGGATGCGGCCTCCCCGTGGAAAAGGGCCCCAGGACGGCTTTCGCGAGGAACCGCAAAGACTCCTGGCTCGTGGGCATGAGGTGGGTACGGCGCATCTGGAACAACTGGATGCGGTGCTCAAGAACCCGCAGGTAGCGGTAAGCGGCGTCGAAGGCAGCGGCATCCACCCGGCCGATGTAGCCACCCGCGGACAGAGCCGATATCGCCGACGTCGTATCCCGGCAACGGAGCGTTTCATCGGACTTTCCGTGGACGAGTTGCAGGAGCTGCACCGTGAACTCGACATCGCGCAGGCCGCCGGGACCCAGTTTGATCTGGCGCTGTTCTTCCGCCGGAGCAATGTTATTCGTCACCCTGCGGCGCATCGCCTGCACGGATTCCACGAAACCTTCCCGGCCGGCCGAAGCCCACACGAGCGGCTGGACGGCCTGCTCGTAACGCGAGCCCAGATCCCTGTCCCCTGCGATGGTCCGGGCCTTGAGGAGTGCCTGGAACTCCCAGCTTTCAGCCCACTTCGCGTAGTAGCTCAAGTGCGAGGGCAACGTCCTGACGAGGGGACCGGATTTCCCTTCGGGCCGCAGGTTCGCGTCGACCTCCCACAACCCGGGTTCGGATCCCGTGGACGAAATAGCGCGGGAGATCCCGGCGGCCAAGGCCGTGCCGATGGTTGCGGCCTCGGCGTCCTCCAGGTCCGGCGCCTCGATCACGTAGATGACGTCGACGTCGGAAATGTAGTTGAGCTCACGGGCACCGCACTTGCCCATGCCGATGACGGCGAGCCCGACGCCGGCAATATCGGCGGGATCGAAAGTCGCCGCGGCTTCTGCCCTGGCAACGGCCAGGGCCGCCTCTATCGCCGCGCCGGCGAGGTCGGCCAGTTCGGCACCGACGGCCGGCATGAAGTCCTGGGGACTGGCGGCGCAGAGGTCCTTGATGGCCAATTCGGTGAGCCCGCGCCGGTAAGCCGTCCGGAGTGCAGTGTAGGCGCTGGCTCCCGTCATCGCGGCAACGGGCCTGGGCGAGTTGGGGTCCGCCTTCACTGATCGGAGCAGCTTCGTCCGCAGCTCACCGGCATCGGCGGACAAGGGTTCCGGGCTGACGCGGACATCGAAGACGTCCAGATGTTCCGGATGCCTGATCAGGAACTCTCCCAAGGCCTCGGATGCGCCCAGCAAGCGGTAAAGCGGCTCACTGCGATCCGGGTGCTCCCCCGCGAGCTGCCTGAGTGAGGGATGCTTCTCGATCAAGCGCACGAGCGACTGGAGCGCGGTGTCCGGGTTCGCGCTCAGGTGCAGACCAGCAAAGATCGTGTCCTGGTCGATGCCGTCGAGTTCACGCGCGGCAAGGAACCGTTCACCTTTTTCAAGATCGCTGAAACCGGCAGAGATGAGCCGGCGGGCCAGGCTCACACTCACAGCCTAGAGAATGCCGAGATTGCGCTTGAGCTCGTAAGGCGTGACCTGGAGCCGGTAGTCCTGCCATTCCGCACGCTTGTTGCGCAGGAAGTGGTCAAAGACCTGTTCGCCGAGGATGTCCGCTACGAGTTCCGAATCCTCCATGGCGCGGATGGCGTCGTGGAGGCTGGCCGGCAGCGGAGTATGGCCCATCGCCTTGCGCTCGGCCGAAGTCAGCGACCAAACGTCGTCTTCCGCGGCGGCCGGAAGGTCGTAGCCTTCCTCGATGCCCTTGAGTCCGGCACCGAGCAACACTGCGTAGGCGAGGTACGGGTTGGTGGCGGAGTCAATACCGCGGTATTCGATCCGTGCGGACTGGCCCTTGCCCGGTTTGTAGAGCGGCACGCGAACCAGGGCCGAACGGTTGTTGTGCCCCCAGCTCAGGTAGCTCGGCGCTTCGCCGCCGCCCCAGAGACGCTTGTACGAATTGACGAACTGGTTGGTGACCGCAGTGAATTCCGGCGCGTGGCGGAGGATACCGGCAATGAATTGGCGTGCGGTCTTGGACAACTGGAATTCGGCGCCGGCTTCGTAGAAGGCATTCGTGTCACCCTCGAACAGCGAGAAGTGGGTGTGCATGCCTGAACCCGGGTGGTCGGTGAACGGCTTGGGCATGAAGGTGGCGTAAGTGCCCTGCTGGAGGGCCACTTCCTTGATGACCGTGCGGAAGGTCATGATGTTGTCCGCCGTCTGGAGGGCGTCCGCGTAGCGGAGATCGATCTCGTTCTGGCCGGGTCCGCCTTCGTGGTGGCTGAACTCCACGGAGATGCCCACGGATTCCAGCATGGTGACTGCCGTGCGACGGAAGTCTTGTGCCACGCCGCCGGGCACGTGGTCGAAGTAGCCGCCTTCGTCAACGGGAACAGGAACGCCGTTGGCGTCAAGGTCTTGGGACTTGAGGAGGTAGAACTCGATCTCAGGATGCGTGTAGCACGTGAAGCCCATGTCCGCGGCCTTGGCGAGGGTGCGCTTGAGCACGTTCCGGGGGTCGGCAGCCGACGGCTCGCCGTCGGGGGTCAGGATGTCGCAGAACATCCTCGAGGTCTGCTCGGTTTCACCGCGCCACGGAAGGATCTGGAACGTGGACGGGTCGGGCTGGGCCAGCATGTCGGACTCGAACACCCGGGCGAGGCCCTCGATGGCCGAACCGTCGAAACCCAGGCCTTCCTCGAAGGCGCCTTCCACTTCCGCCGGTGCAAGTGCCACCGATTTCAGGGAACCGACGACGTCGGTAAACCACAAGCGTACGAAGCGCACATCACGCTCTTCGATAGTTCGCAGAACGAACTCTTGCTGGCGGTCCATGGGGCCTCATTTCCGGGTCAACGTCCATGCCGCGGATTCGGGGTTCGAAGCCAACGACAACTCAGCATTCACTCTACTAAGCATTGGCCCGGAATGGCTGCACCCCCGGTTCGCGTAACACAGCGTTTACAAATGTGAGGCTCCTCATGCGCCGGTGGCTAGGACGCCCGGTACCGCATACGCTCTATTCATGGCCCCAAGCAACAGTTCCGATTCCAGCATGCCCGCCGAAGTTCCTGCGCCTTACGGAACCGGACCTGCCACTGCAGGTTCCGGGGCTTCAGCGGACGCTTCAACGCCGAAGCCCGCCGCGAGGATCCGCACCCATCACCTTCAACAAGCCAAGGCAAAGGGTGAGCGCTTTGCAATGCTGACCGCCTACGAGCAATACACGGCTGAGATTTTCGACCAGGCCGGCATCGAGGTCCTGCTGATCGGCGATTCGGCCTCCAACAACGTCTTCGGGAACGAAACCAGCCTCCCTGTGACCGTCGACGAGCTCCTCCCCTTGTGCCGCGCGGTGGCCCGATCCGCCAAACGTGCCTTGGTAGTGGCAGATCTCCCCTTCGGCAGCTACGAAGTGTCGCCGGAGCAGGCCGTGGCAACCGGTGTCCGCTTCCTGAAGGAAGGCCTGGCACACGCCGTCAAGATCGAAGGCGGCGCGTTCTATGCGGGAACTGTGCGCGCCATGGTCCAGGCAGGCATTCCCGTCATGGCGCACATCGGATTCACCCCCCAGAGCGAACACTCACTGGGCGGCTACCGCGTCCAGGGCCGGGGCGATGACGCCGCGCGCTTGGTCGAAGACGCCGTTGCCCTCGCAAATGCCGGGGCGTTCTGTGTGCTCATGGAGATGGTTCCCGCGGAAACCGCAGCCGCCGTCGACGCCGCTATCGACGTGCCCACGATCGGAATCGGTGCAGGCAACGCAACCACGGGACAGGTCCTCGTGTGGCAGGACATGGCCGGACTGCGCGGCGGCAAGATGGCCAAGTTCGTCAAGCAGTATGCGGATCTGCGCACTACCCTGAGTAACGCAGCGAAGGCGTACGCCGACGACGTCAGGTCCGGCCACTTCCCCGGCCCGGAGCACTCATTCTAGGAGGACACAGCCTCAGTCCTCGTCGTCCTTGTCCCACGCTTCGTTGCGGGCTTTGACCTTTTCGAGGGCGTGCTCGGCTTCCTCGCGCGTCTTGTAAGGACCGATCAGCTGGGACCAGTCGGACAACGCGTCCTCTTCGATTTGGTGTGTCTGAACGTTGTACCAGAACTCCGCCACGGTTTCTCCTTTTCGAATCCCGCCGTAAGCTCGGCGGGGACGGTCGCCCTACGCGCGGGCCGATATTTAGCTACTTAGTTACTTGCGTCTCGTGCGTCCCTTATATGATCAATCTATGCCTTCTCCCGCTCTGACCGCACCCATCGGCACGCTCACCCGTGGAACCGTCAGCCCGCAGCTGCCCGTACCGGCGTCCATCCCGCGCCCGGAGTATGTCGGCAAGCCAGGACCCGCGAAGTTCACCGGTTCAGAGGTCAAGTCGGCGGAAACCATCGAGAAGATCCGCATCGCCAGCAAAATTGCGGCCCAGGCGATCGTCGAGGTCGGCAAGCACATCGAGCCGGGCGTCACCACCGACCAGTTGGACCGGATCGGCCACGAGTTCCTTCTGGACCACCACGCCTACCCGTCGACGCTTGGCTACCGAGGCTTCCCCAAGTCCCTGTGTTCCTCGCTCAACGAGGTCATCTGCCACGGCATTCCGGACAGCACCGTCGTCCAGGACGGCGACATCCTGAATATCGACATCACGGCCTACATCAACGGCGTCCACGGCGACACGAACTACACCTTCCTGGTGGGAGACGTCGACGAAGAGTCCCGGCTGCTGGTTGAACGTACCCAGGAGTCGCTGAACCGGGCCATCAAGGCCGTCGCGCCGGGCCGCGAAATCAATGTGATCGGCCGGGCCATCCAGTCCTACGCGAAACGTTTCGGCTACGGCGTTGTCCGCGACTTCACCGGCCACGGAGTCGGCGAGGCCTTCCACACGGGCCTGATCATCCCCCACTACGACGCCGCGCCGGCCTACAACACCACGATCGAAGCCGGCATGGTCTTCACGATTGAACCCATGCTCACCCTCGGAACCATCGAGTGGGACATGTGGCCCGATGATTGGACAGTAGTCACCCGCGACCACAAACGCACAGCGCAATTCGAACACACCCTGCTGGTCACCGAGACCGGCGCCGAAGTCCTGACTCTTCCTTAAGCTCTCCGGAAGGTCACCTGCAGCCGTTCGTGCTGCGACATGCCCACCCCTCCTGCCATGAACGGAAACGCATTGACCAAGAAGGATGAGAAGATCCACAAGAACGGCCCGCTGATCGGCATCGACGTCGGTGGCACCGGCATCAAGGGCGGCATCGTCGATCTCAAGAAGGGCAAGCTGCTCGGGGACCGTCTCCGCATTCCCACGCCGCAGCCCGCAACTCCCGAAGCCGTCGCCGAAGTGATCGCACAGATCGTCGAAGAGTTGTCGGCCCGCGAGGACGCCCCGGCCAAGGGTTCGCCCGTGGGAGTCACCTTCCCAGGAATCATCCAGCACGGCGTGGTCCGCTCTGCCGCCAACGTGGACAAGTCCTGGCTCGACACCGACATTGATTCGCTGCTCACCAAGCGCCTGGACCGCCCCGTCGAGGTCATCAACGACGCCGACGCGGCCGGCCTCGCTGAAGCCCGCTACGGCGCAGGCGAAGGCGTCGACGGCACAGTCCTGGTCATTACGCTCGGCACGGGCATTGGCTCGGCCTTCATCTTCAACGGACACCTCGTGCCCAACGCCGAACTCGGCCACCTCGAAGTGGACGGCCACGACGCCGAAACGAAGGCATCCGCCGTCGCGCGTGAACGCGACGGCTTGAGCTGGGAAGAGTACAGCGTGCTGCTGCAGCGCTATCTCTCCCACGTCGAGTTCCTGTTCTCCCCCGAGCTCTTCATCATCGGTGGCGGCATTTCGAAGCGCTCGGACGAGTACTTCCCGCACTTGGATCTGCGGACCCGCATCGTCACGGCGGAACTGAAGAACGACGCCGGAATCGTGGGGGCCGCACTGGACGTGGCCCTCCACCACAAGCTCGCCAAGTAGCAGGGCAGCCTTCCGGATGGACGACGGCGTGCCCGACGTCGCGATTGTCACCGGCGCGAGCCGGGGCATCGGCGCGGCCATAGCGCTCAGGGCTGCCGCCGCGGGGTACGCCGTCGTCGTCAACTACTCAGCGGACGCCGACGGCGCACGGAGCGTTGTCGCGGAAATCCAGGCCAAAGGCGGAACGGCCTGCAGCGTACAGGCCGATGTCAGCGACCCCTCGCAGGTTATGTCGCTCTTTGATTCCGCGGCCGCCGTGGGCAGGGTCACCACGGTGGTCAACAACGCCGGAATCACGGGCAACCTCATCGGCAATCTCATTGACGTGCCGAGTGAAACGATCCGTCGCGTCATGGACGTCAACGTCAACGGATTGATCTTTGTCTGCCAGGAAGCCGTTCGACGCCTTTCCACCGCCAATGGCGGGCCTGGCGGCTCCATTGTCAACGTTTCCTCGACTGCGACCAAAGCCGGTTCGCCGGGCACGTGGGCGCACTACGCCGCGAGCAAAGGCGCTGTTGATGTCCTGACAGTGGGCCTCGCGTCCGAGGTGGCACGGCACGGGATCAGGGTGAATTGCGTGGCTCCCGGGAGCACCAACACCGGATTGCACGCTGCTGCGGGGATGCCCGACCGCGTGGAACGGCTCAACCCGGGGATCCCCATGGGCAGGGGCGCGGAACCCGATGAGGTGGCCGCTGCCGTGTTGTGGTTGATATCCGACGACGCCGGTTACATCACGGGAGCCGTGCTCCCGGTCTCCGGCGGACGGTAGAAGTGGTGCCGGTGGTGGCCTCGGCTTCCCCTCCGCTGCCACCACCGGAGCTAGATAGGGCTCTTCTCGGAGCTCTTGCCCTTGGCGCCCTTTGCTGCGTTCTCGGCCGCTGCCGTTTCGGCTTCGTGGCGGAGCAGGGAGATGGCCGATTCGAAGTCCTCAAGCGATTCGAAGGCCTGGTAAACGCTGGCAAAACGCAAGTAGGCGACCTCGTCCAGTTTCTGGAGTGGTCCAAGGATGGCCAGGCCGACCTCGTGGGCGTCGATTTCCGCCGCACCTGACGAGCGGATGTTCTCCTCGACTTCCTGGGCCAGCATCGCAAGGTCGTCCTCGGTCACGGGACGGCCTTGGCAGGCCTTGCGAACGCCGTTGATGATCTTGATCCGGCTGAAGGGTTCTCCCACGCCTGAACGTTTGATGACGGAAAGGCTGGTGGTCTCCACCGTGGTGAAACGGCGTCCGCACTCGGGGCACTGGCGCCGACGGCGGATGGCTGAGCCGTCGTCGGCCATTCGACTGTCCACAACGCGTGAGTCGGGGTTTCGGCAGAACGGACAATACACGCTGGGCCTCCCCGGTTCGGTTCCGGCCCCCTGCCCGCGGCGTCAGCCGGGAACGCAAAGGTGCCGGAAGTTTGACTTCCGGCACCAGTTTACGGCTACATAAGGCCTAATGACAAGACTGTAATTACTATATGTAGTGGTTGTTACCCATACATGTAGTGGTTTAGGCCCCCGCGAAACGAATCTTGACAGCGTCGCCGTGGCCGGGAAGGTCCTCGGCATCGGCGAGGCTCACGATGTGCCTGCTGACCTGTTCGAGGGCAGCCTTGTTGTAGTTGATCACCTGGACGGCACGCAGGAATGTTGTCACGTTCAGGCCGGACGAGAAGGCTGCAGTGCCGCTCGTGGGCAAGACATGGTTGGATCCTGCACAATAGTCTCCGAGGCTGACCGGGCTGTAGTCCCCCACGAATACCGCGCCGGCGTTGCGGATCCTCGCGGCGACCGCGGCCGCGTCCGCCGTCATGATTTCCAAATGCTCGGCCGCGTACGCATCGCAGACCGCAATGCCCTGCTCGAGATCGTCCACCAGCACCACGCCCGACTGGGGGCCCGACAATGCCGTGGTGACCCGTTCGCCATGCTTCGTGGTTCCCGCCTGCACCGCGAGTTCCCGCTGCACAGCGGAGGCGAGTTCCTCGGAATCGGTGATCAGGACAGACGCCGCCTTGGGGTCGTGCTCGGCCTGGCTGATGAGGTCCGCGGCCACAAGCTCCGGACGGGCCGAAGCATCCGCCAAGATGGCGATCTCGGTAGTGCCGGCCTCCGAGTCGATCCCCACGACGCCTTTCACAAGCCGCTTGGCGGTGGCCACGAAGATGTTTCCGGGGCCGGTCACAACATCCACGGGCTCGATGGGCTGATCATCGACATCTCCTGGGATGCCGTAGGCAAACGAAACAATCGCCTGCGCGCCTCCGATGGCGTACACCTCGTCAATACCGAGCAAAGCGGCCGCGGCCAGGATGGTGGGGTGGGGCAAGCCCCCGAAGTCCTTCTGGGGCGGAGAAGCCAGCGCGATCGATGCCACCCCCGCGGCCAGTGCCGGAACAACGTTCATGATCACCGAGGACGGGTAGACTGCCAGGCCGCCGGGAACATACAGTCCGACGCGGCCCACCGGTACCCAGTTCTGGCTGACGACGGCGCCGTCCCCCAGTTCCACATCGACGTTCGCGGGCCGCTGGCCGTCAGCAAAGCGCCGGGCACGACGGATGGATTCCTCGAGGGCCTCCCGGACGGACGGGTCCAGGTTTTCAAGGGCTTCGGCAAGGGCGGCGGCGGGCACGCGCGGGTGGGACTGTTCCACGCCGTCGAACGCCAACGCGAACTCACCAAGCGCTTCGAAGCCGCGGGAGCGGACAGCGGCAATGATGTCCAGGACTTTTTGCTCGGCGTCCGCCATGGTCTGATGCTTGGCCCGGGGCACCACGGCCCGCAGTTCCGCCAAGGTCAGGGACCGTCCGCGCAAGTCAATGCGGCGGAAGTCCAGGGACTGGGCGGCGGTGTCGGCAGGATTCTCCGGAGAAATGGTCACCAGATCATTTTACGGGGCGAGCGGCTGTGCCTCCGGCTGCTTTCCCATCAAACCGAAAAGAATCAGGAGGAATGTCACGAGGGAAGTCGCCCCCGGCCACAGCAAGAGTGCTGTGGCGGACCGCAAAGAGAAGCCATCACTTCCGCTTGTGGCAGGACCCCACCATTGTGCGGCCAGCAGACCCACTTGCCAGGCCACCAAGGCCCCCGCCGCACCACCCAGGACTGCCAGGAAGGTGCGGATGCCGTGCCCCGGCTTCCGGACCTTGCTGTCGAGCAGGACCGCCGTGAAGCAGCCGGAAAGCAGCAGCAGCCCGGCCAGGACCAAGTCCCTCGGGAGCCGCCCCGCAGAGGCAGTGGGATCGGCAAGGGCAGGATTTCCGGAGATCACGTTGAGGCCACCCGGGGCCAACAGCCACCAGGCGAGGCCCAGGCCAACGCCCGAGGCGACGGGCACGGCGAGCCAGAGCCACCATTTGCCGTCCCGCTTGCCCGTGTCCGCGTCCGTGTCCGTCGTTGGAGCGGAGTCGAGAAGGTTCGATGTTGGCTTGGTCATGACACAAACATTAACAAACGTTTCTGGACGCTCAACAAGCAAGCGTCCCGGCGAACGGCGGAATACGCTGAATCCACCAGCGTTATTACAAATAGCTCACTCAGGAGATCGGGCAAAGTGGCTTCGGACAATTCGGCTTTTGAAGCAACATTCAAGCAAATGTTCCGCCGGCATGCCGCCGGGGTGGCCATCATCACTGCCGACCTCAACGGCAAGCCTTTCGGTTTCACAGCGACGTCCGTCGCTTCGCTGTCGGCCGAACCACCACGCTTCACGTTCAACATGTCCCGCAGTTCCAGTTCCTGGCCCGCGGTGGCGAATTCGACATATATCGGCCTGCACATGCTCGGCCTCGAGAACCAGGCTCTCGCAGACCGCTTCGCCCGCACCCAGGAACGGTTTGAGGGCGATCACTGGGAGCCGGGGCCCTTCGATGTCCCCATCCTCAAGAACGTTGCCGGCTGGCTGATCGGCAAGATCCAGATGCGCCTGTCCTTCGAAAACAACGCGATCGTGGTGGTGGAGGTTGTCGACGGACTAGTCGGCGACGACGACACCCCGCTGCTCTACCACTCGGGCTCCTACGGCCAGCCGGTTCCGCTCGACTATGAAATCTAGTTAAAGCAGGAGATCTTTCGTCACCGGCCGGCTGGTTCAGCGAGCCGCGGGACCAATCAGCTGTCCAGGCAGGTCGGGCCAAGAAGTACCTTGAGGTCACCGAAAAGCGACGGGGTGGGATTCACGCGCAAGTGCACCGGCAGGCCCATGACCTCGACCTTGGAATCACCCTGCAAGTGGAGCCTGACCTCGGAGTTCCCCCGGTGGGTGGTCAAAACATCGCGAAGGTCAGTGACCACGGCCTCGGTTGCCTTGTACGTGGGCATCGTGATGACGAGGGGACCGTTGGTGTTTTCGCTCAAGTCCGGAACCGAGAGTTCCATGCAGTTCAAGGTGACTGCACCGTCGTCGCGCCGCTGCAAACGGCCCTTGACCACCACGATCAGGTCCTCCGCGAGCACCGAAGCGATGGGGCCGTACACCTGGCCGAAGAACATGACCTCGATGGAAGCTCCCAGGTCTTCGATCTCCGCCCGCGCGTAGGCGTTGCCGCTTGCCTTGGCGATCCTTCGGCTGAGCGAGGTGATCATGCCCGCGATGGTGACGATGGCGCCGTCGTGCGGTCCGTCTTCTCCCAGGATCGAGGTGATCGACTGCTCGGCATGCTGGCTCAGCACGCCCTCGAGCCCTTGCAGGGGGTGGTCCGAGACATAGAGTCCCAGCATGTCCCGTTCGAAGGCGAGCTTGTCTTTCTTTTCCCATTCCGGCAGGTCCGGGATCTCGGTGCTCAGGGAGGCTTGCGGCTCCTGGTCCTCGAATCCGGCGAAGAGATCGAACTGGCCGATCGCTTCATTGCGCTTGAGCGTGATGACGGAGTCAATCGCTTCTTCGTGGACCATGGCCAGCGCACGGCGGTGATGGCCAAGGGAGTCGAACGCGCCGGCCTTGATAAGGGACTCGATGGTGCGCTTGTTGCAGACCACCGCCGGAACCTTCATGAGGAAGTCCTTGAAGGACGTGTAGGCACCCTCGCTCGCGCGGGCTGCCACCATGGCTTCCACCACGTTGACGCCGACATTGCGGATGGCCCCCATTCCGAAGCGGATGTCCGTTCCCACAGGGGTGAAGTTAAGGCTTGACTCATTGACGTCCGGCGGCAGGACCGTAATGCCCATTCGCCGGCATTCATTGAGGTAGATGGCCGATTTGTCCTTGTCGTCGCCCACGGACGTGAGCAGGGCGGCCATGTATTCGGGGGCGTAGTGGGCCTTCAGGTACGCAGTCCAGTAGGAGATGACCCCGTACGCGGCGGAGTGCGCCTTGTTGAAGGCGTAGTCGGAGAACGGAAGCAGGATGTCCCACAGGGTCTTGACGGCCTCCATGGAGTAGCCGTTGTCCTGCATGCCCTGGGAGAAGCCTGCGAACTGCTTGTCCAGTTCGGATTTCTTCTTCTTGCCCATGGCGCGGCGCAGGATGTCGGCTTGACCCAGTGAGTAGCCGGCCAGTTTCTGGGCCACGGCCATGACCTGCTCCTGGTACACGATGAGCCCGTACGTTCCGCCGAGGATTTCGGCGAGCGGTTCCTCGAGTTCCGGATGGATCGGGATGACTTCCTGGATTTTGTTCTTGCGCAGGGCGTAGTCGGTGTGCGCGTTGGCACCCATGGGACCCGGCCGGTACAGCGCCAACACGGCGGAGATGTCTTCGAAGTTGTCAGGCTTCATGAGCTTGAGCAGCGACCGCATGGGCCCGCCGTCGAGCTGGAAGACGCCCAAAGTGTCGCCGCGAGCCAGCAACTCGTACGACGCCGGATCGTCCAACGCCAAGTGCTCGAGATCGAGGTCGACGCCCCGGTTCATCTTGATGTTTTCCAGGGCGTCGGAAATGATCGTCAGGTTCCTCAAGCCGAGGAAGTCCATCTTGATCAGGCCGAGGCCTTCGGACGTCGGGTAGTCGAACTGCGTGATGACCTGGCCGTCCTGGATGCGGCGCATGACAGGAATGACGTCGATGATGGGGTCCGAAGACATGATGACGCCAGCGGCATGGACGCCCCATTGCCGCTTCAGCCCCTCAATGCCCAGCGCGGTCTCGAAGACCTTTGCGGCCTCAGGGTCCGTGCTGATCAGCTGGCGGAAGTCGCCGGCCTCGCCATAGCGCTTGGCCTCCGGGTTCTGGATGTCCGCGAGCGGGATATCCTTGGCCATCACCGCCGGCGGCAGGGCCTTGGTGAGCTGTTCACCCATGCTGAACGGGTAGCCGAGCACGCGGGACGAGTCCTTCAGCGCCTGCTTGGTCTTGATGGTGCCGTAGGTGACGATCATGGCCACGCGCTCGTCGCCGTACTTCCGCGTGACGTAGTCGATCACCTCGGAACGGCGACGATCATCGAAGTCGACGTCGAAGTCGGGCATGGACACGCGGTCCGGGTTGAGGAAGCGCTCGAAGATCAGGCCATGTTCCAGCGGGTCGAGGTCGGTGATGCGCATGGCGTACGCCACCATGGAGCCCGCGCCGGAACCGCGGCCGGGGCCCACCCTGATCCCGTTGTTTTTGGCCCAGTTGATGAAGTCTGCCACCACGAGGAAGTAGCCAGGGAAGCCCATGGAGGTGATGACGTCAAGCTCATAGTCGGCTTGCTTGCGTACCTTGTCCGGGACGCCGTTCGGGTAGCGGTAATCGAGTCCAGTGGCTACTTCCTTGACCAGCCAGGACGTCTCGTCCTCGCCGGGAGGGCATGGGAACCGCGGCATGTAGTTCGCGCCCGTGTTGAAGGACACTTCGCAACGCTCGGCGATCAGCAGGGTGTTGTCGCAGGCCTCGGGATGGTCGCGGAACAGCTCCCGCATCTCCTGCGGTGACTTCAAGTAGTAGCCGCTGCCGGAGAAGGCGAATCGGGAGCCGCCGTTGTCATAGGTGGGCTCGAGCAGCGTGGAGCCCGACTGGATCGCCAAGAGGGCCTCATGGGCCTTCGCGTCATGCTCATGCGTGTAGTGGAGGTCATTGGTGGCCACGAGCGGAAGCTTCAGTTCCTTGGCCAAACGCAGCAGATCGCCGGTGACCCGCCGCTCGATGTCCAGGCCGTGGTCCATCAGTTCGCAGAAGTAGTTTTCCGCACCGAAGATGTCGCGGAACTCGGAGGCCGCAGCCAGGGCCTCCCGGTATTGCCCCAGCCGAAGACGGGTCTGGACTTCACCCGAAGGGCAGCCGGTGGTGGCGATCAGGCCTTCGGAATACGTGTTCAGCAACTCCCGGTCCAGGCGGGGCCATTTGCCGAACACCGAGTCGAGGGAAGCAATCGAGGATGCCCGGAACAGATTGCGCATGCCTGCGTTGTTGTAGCTCAACAACGTCATGTGGGTGTAGGAACCACCACCGGAGACGTCGTCCTTGCGCTGGCTTTCGTCGCCCCAGCGGACGCGCTCCTTGTCGCCGCGCGCCGTGCCCGGCGTGACATAGGCTTCGACGCCGATGATCGGCTTGATGCCTTTGTCCGTGGCCTTCTTCCAGAAATCGAAGGCACCGAACAGGTATCCGTGGTCCGTGGTGGCCAGCGCAGGCATGCCCAGCCGCTCGGTCTCGTCGAACAACTCGGTAAGACGGGCCGCGCCATCCAGCATGGAGTATTCGGTGTGGGTGTGCAGATGGACGAACGAGTCATTGCTGGAAGTCACCACGACAGTCTACCGGCAGGGGTCCCGCGGTTGGAGTGGCGCGCTGGAAGCGTGGATCCCGCTACGCGTTGCCGCTTTCAAGAAGTTCCAGCGCGTACTGCAGGTCCGCCGGGTACTGGCTGGTGACTTCGACCCATTCGCCGGTGCGGGGGTGGTTGAAGCCAAGCCGCCGCGCGTGCAGCCACTGCCGGGTCAGACCCAGGTTGGCGGCCAAACGCGGGTCCGCCCCATAGGTCAGATCGCCCGCACAGGGGTGCCTGAGGGCCGAGAAATGAACCCGGATCTGGTGTGTCCTGCCTGTCTCAAGGTGGATTTCCACGAGGGTTGCCTTGCCATAGGCCTCAAGGACTTCGTAGTGCGTCACGGAGGGACGGCCATCCTCGATCACCGCGAAACGCCAATCATGCCCGGGGTGGCGCCCGATGGGCGCGTCTATGGTGCCCTCCAGTGGATCCGGCAGGCCTTGGACCACTGCGTGGTACACCTTGTCTACGGTGCGTTCCTTGAAGGCCCGCTTGAGCACCGTGTAAGCGTGTTCGCTCTTGGCCACGATCATGACGCCCGACGTTCCGACGTCGAGGCGGTGGACGATGCCGGCACGTTCAGGCGCGCCGGATGTTGAAATCCGGTATCCCGCACCTGCGAGGCCACCAACCACTGTCGGGCCTACCCAACCCGGTGACGGGTGCGCCGCCACGCCTACGGGCTTGTCGATGACAACAAAGTCGTCATCGTCCAACAGGATATTCAGGCCTTCCACGACTTCCTCCACGACTTCCAAGGGATCCCGGCGTTCGGGAACGGTGACTTCCAGCACGGACCCGGCAACGAGCTTCGCCGATTTGCCCACCGTGCCTGCGGAGACGGTGACGTTGCCCTCGGCGATCAGCAAGGCGGCCGCGGAACGGGAAATATCCATCAGCTTCGCCAGGCCCGCGTCGGCCCTGGTCCCGCCCAGCTCTTCGGGCACCACGAATTGCTCAGACATCGCGCGGTTCCTGATCCTCAGGTGTTCCGGCCTTGGCCGTCGCGGAACCGGCGGAATGATGGCGGGACCCGTCGAGTCCGATCCCGCGTATGGTCAGCAGGCAGATGATCACGACGCCGGAAACCACCGCCGAGTCGGCGATATTGAAAATCGCGAAGTTGGGCAATTGGATGAAGTCCACCACGTGGCCCATGGCAAAGGAAGGCTCGCGGAAAAGGCGGTCCGTGAGGTTTCCGAGCGCGCCTCCCAGCAGCAGGCCGAGGGCCAGCGACCACCAGACCGATCCCAGTCGACGCACCTGGAACAAAATCACCACCGAAACGGCCGCCATGACGATGGTGAAGACCCATGTGACGTTTTCACCGATGGAGAACGCGGCGCCGGAGTTTCGGATGTAGTACCAATGCAGGAGCGGAGGAAGGACGGGGATCCGCTCGCCTTCGACCATGGTGCTGGTGACCCAGAGTTTGGTCAGTTGGTCGAAGGCGTACGCGAACACGGCGAAGCCTGCAAAGACCCAAAGCAGTGCGGGGCGCCACGCGTGGACCTTGGTGCGGACGGGCTCCGGGTTGCCGTTCGTTTGTTCTGTGCCGTCATCTTGTTCGTCGCTCATAGTACTTTCATTCGGTTCGGTAACCATGGCTTCTGGCGCCTTAACAGCCAAAAGCCGGTGGCCGAGGAATCCCCAGCCACCGGCTTTCAGAATACTTGCTAGACCTCTGCGGCGGCTTCGCCGACCTCAGGAGCCGCAACCGAGCCGCGGGCATCCAGGTCGCGCAGCTGGCCTTCGATGTAGGCCTTCAGGCGGGAGCGGTAGTCGCGCTCGAAGCCGCGGAGCTGCTCCACCTTGCGTTCGAGAACGCTGCGCTGCTGCTCGAGGGCACCGAGGATCTTGCGGGACTTGTCCTGCGCGTCGTTGACGAGGCTGGAGGCTTCGATCTGCGCCTCGGCAATGATCTTTTCCTTCTGCTGCTCGCCATCGGCCACGTGCTTGTCGTGCATCTGCTGAGCCATGGCCAGCAGGCCGGCTGCGGACTCGGCGGAAGGAGAGCCGGCCGAAGGTGCGGCCGGGGCAGGAGCGGCGGCAACAGCCGGCTCCTTCTTCTTCTCGGCATCGGCCTTCGCCTCGGCTTCTGCCTTGGCCTGTGCGTCCTTGTCGGCCTTCACCGGTGCGGGCACCTTCTCGACCACGGGTGCCGATGCTGCGCTGGCAGGAACCGGGTTTCCGCCTTCGCCGAGCTTCTTGCGCAGCTCGTCGTTCTCTTGGTTCAAACGCCTCAGCTCGACGACGATTTCGTCGAGAAAGTCGTCGACCTCGTCCTGGTCGTAGCCTTCGCGGAACTTGGTCGGCTGAAAGCGCTTGTTGACAACGTCTTCTGGCGTCAAAGCCATCTGGTCACCTCGTTGGTCTAGTTAGTCAGTAGGCCTTCCGGCCGTTCAAAACTACGGTACCTAAATATCATCTGATTCCCCCAATTCAACACCATCGTGTTGGGCCGGAAGATTGCAGCCACGGGCCGAAGAAAAAAGATCGGCGGCACA
The DNA here is from genome assembly GCF_042884555.1 of Arthrobacter sp. NPDC058127. NCBI lineage: Bacteria > Bacillati > Actinomycetota > Actinomycetes > Micrococcales > Micrococcaceae > Arthrobacter > Arthrobacter sp. NPDC058127. Next base: position 53,780 of record NZ_JBHVTT010000014.1, read on the forward strand.
TGGACTGCGGAAGAGCTACGCCAGCGTGTAGACGAATCCCATTGCGATGCTGACGACAATAAACACGATCAGAAATGCCAGGTCAAGGGACACCCCGCCAAGTTGCAGCGGTGGAATCAGCCGGCGGATCCGTTTCAACGGCGGATCAGTCACGGAATAGACCACGTGCGCGGCCACCAGGGCAGCGCCGCGGGGGCGCCACTGGCGCGCAAACATCTGCACCAGATCGTAGACGAGCCTGATGATGAGGGTGACCAGGAACAGCAGCAATGCAATGTACAAAAGGCCGAAAACTATGCCCACGGGTTAGCTCAGATCTCCTAGTTCGCCATTTTTCCGGTCAGTCCCTCTATTGCAACACAGATGCCAGGCAGATCGCTCTGCCTGGCATCCCTGTTGACTGTGCTAGCTCTGGTTGAAGAACGTTGCTTGGGCTTCGCTGACCTTCTTGTCGTCGCCAAGAACTTCGACGTACGACGGCGACAACAGGAAAACTTTGCTGGTGACGCGCTCAATGCTGCCGTGGAGTCCGAAGACCAAGCCGGCGGAAAAATCGACGAGGCGCTTTGCATCTGCCTCACCCATGTCCGTGACGTTCATGATCACGGGGATGCCGTCCCGGAAACTTTCGCCGATGATCTTGGCGTCATTGTAGGAGCGGGGATGGACGGTGGTGATCTGCCTCAGTCCGGAGGCGTCTTCGCGGCTGGATGCCGCACGCTTGATAGGTGTCACGGGTGCGCGGTATTCCTCTTCGGCGACAGGGGGGACTTCACGAACTACTTCACGTACAGGTGCAGGGGCGCGGCGCTCTTCACGATTGTGGTCGACAGACCGGGCCTCGTCCGTGTGCTGCTCGTTCTGCTCAGACTCGTAGTGTTCGTCGCCATCGGCGAGCCCAAGATAAACCATTGTCTTGCGCAGTGCGCCAGCCATGCTGGACTCCTATCGTGTCTGCAGTGGGCGGGCCGCCCATGACTTGACATCGCTGAAATCCCGGCCCGTCGCTTCCAATACTTTGACGCTACCCCACCCGCGGACGCGAACCGAGAATATCCGAGCCAATTCGCAGGTGTGTCGCACCAAATTGAACGGCAGCTTCTAGGTCCTGGCTCATCCCGGCCGATATCCCCACGGCGTCCGGATGCAGTCCACGCAGATCCCTTGAAATGGCGGCGAGTTTCTCGAACGCTTCCTCAGGGGACGCTCCGAGCGGCGCGACGGCCATCACGCCGGCCAATCGCAGCCCGGCGGCCGTCGCGATGGATTCGGCGAGGCGCTCGACGTCGGACGGAGCGGCACCGCCGCGGTGGGCGCCGGCGTCGTGCTCAAGACTGACCTGGATGTAACAGTCAAGGTCCGGCCTGCCGGACTCGGACTGTTGCCGCGCAATGGCCTTGGCCAGGGCCTCGGCCAGTTGCGGACGATCGATCGATTGGACCGAAAACGCGTACTTCGCCACGGACTTGGCCTTGTTGCTTTGCAGTTGACCAATGAAGTGCCAACGCACCGGGAGCCCTGCGAGTTCGGCAGACTTCGCGGCCGCTTCCTGGTCGCGGTTTTCACCGACGTCCGTCACGCCAAGTGCCGCCAGGCGGGTGACATCCGCTGCGGGATGGAACTTGCTGACGACTATCAGTTGCGGCTCTTCGCTTCGCCCGGCTGCGACGGTTGCCGCCGAAATCCGCTGGCGGACCGCGGCCAGCCGTTCGCGCAGCTCGGCAGTCCGTGGATCGCCGCCAGCGCTTTCCGCTGTTGGGAAAGTCTCACTCATGCGTCCACACCAAACCTGCAAAGCGGCCTGTTTGCTGATCGCGCCGGTACGAGTAGAGCCGGGAGGTCTCCCGCGTGCACTCCCCCGAATACTCCACCCTGACGTCGAGTGCTTTCAACTGGGAACGCACACCGGCGGGCAGATCCAGTGCGGGCGTGCCCCACGAGGTCGTTGACCAGGTTTCCGGAACAGCGGCAGCCACGTCGGCCCGCAGCTGTTCGGGAACTTCGTAGCATTCACCACAGATGGAGGGGCCCAGCCAGGCGCTGATGGTCGCCGCACCGCGGTTTCGCATTTCGGCGACGGTGGCCGAAACGATGTCCGCGGCAACTCCTGGCCGGCCTGCGTGGACCACCGCAAGGACCGGGTCGGTTTCGTCGGGCACTTCGCCCAGCAACACGATGGGGACACAGTCGGCCACCATGACCGCGAGGGGCTGCCCCGTGGACACCATGGCGTCGGCCGTTGGTCCGTCGCCATGGGCGGCGATGAATTCGACGGCTTTTCCGTGTACCTGGTTCATGTATTGGAAATGCCGTTCGCCGAGCCCCGCCGCTGCTTCCAGCCGGGCCCGGCGCACCATGACATCGTCAGGATTGTCCGCCACGTGCAGTGCAAGGTTGCCCGCATCATCATCGGAGAAGGCGACCGAAATCCCCGGCCGCACTTCTTTTCGCCACCAAAACACTACTGGCTAACTCTCCTGGGTGGGTTTGAACGGACAGGCTACTTCAGGAAGTCCGGAACATCGAGGTCGTCGGTGCGGCTTCCCGAAAGGTCCGGTTCGACGACGGCGGGGAGGTCGACGTCGAAGCCCGAGTCAGCCGGCAAAGCCGACGGGCGCTGCTGGCCCCAGTTGCTCAAGCCTGAAGCGCCGACGCCTGCGGAAACGTGCTGCGGCGCGGAATAGGCCGGAGCAGCTGAAGGCGCTGCGGGACGGTCCGGGGCCGCAGGGGCCTGGTGCTGACCCGGCTGCTGGGCGGCCGACTGGTTCATCGAGGGTGAGGTGGCCTTGAGGTCGTCAAAACCAGCGGCGATAACCGTGACGCGTGCTTCGTCGCCCAAGGCGTCGTCGATGACGGCACCGAAGATGATGTTGGCTTCGGGGTGGGCCACTTCCTGCACGAGCCTCGCGGCCTCGTTGATCTCGAACAGGCCGAGGTCCGAGCCGCCCTGGATGGAGAGCAGGACGCCGTGGGCGCCGTCGATCGAGGCTTCCAGAAGCGGAGAAGCGATGGCGAGTTCCGCGGCCTTGACAGCGCGGTCCTCGCCGCGCGCCGAGCCGATACCCATCAGCGCGGAGCCCGCACCCTGCATGACCGACTTGACGTCAGCGAAGTCCAGGTTGATCAGGCCAGGGGTCGTAATGAGGTCCGTGATGCCCTGGACACCGGACAGGAGTACTTGGTCAGCGGAGCGGAAAGCGTCCAGGACGGAGACGTTACGGTCGCTGATGGAGAGGAGACGGTCGTTGGGGATGACGATGAGGGTATCGACTTCGTCGCGCAGGGCGTCGATTCCGGCTTCGGCCGAACCGGCACGTCGGCGTCCTTCGAAGGTGAAGGGCCGCGTGACGACACCGATCGTCAGGGCGCCGAGCGAGCGTGCGATCCGGGCCACGACGGGGGCGCCGCCGGTTCCCGTGCCGCCGCCTTCGCCTGCGGTGACGAAGACCATGTCGGCTCCGCGGATGACCTCTTCGATCTCATCGGCGTGGTCCTCGGCAGCCTGGCGTCCGACGTCGGGGTTGGCGCCGGCTCCCAGACCGCGCGTGAGCTCGCGTCCAACGTCAAGCTTGACGTCCGCGTCGCTCATGAGGAGAGCCTGGGCATCGGTGTTGATGGCGATGAACTCGACGCCGCGAAGGCCGACTTCGATCATTCGGTTAACTGCATTCACGCCACCGCCGCCGATGCCGACGACCTTGATGACGGCCAAGTAATTCTGCGGTGCTGCCACGTTTCGTGCCCCTTGCTTGTGTCCTATAGCGAAACAGATCGAGTCCAACTTGAATCCTTGGACCTTAACCCTCTAGTTGAAGGTTATAGTTATGTCAAGTAACTCTTAAGTGACGGTATGGGCTATGAATCCGACATTCAATGACCGCCTCCGCGTGTCGTGTGAAAGTCCGAAAAATAGCCCTCTACGTCACTGAAGTTACTAGCTGAAATGGCCTATTTGGTAAACGGGTGCCTCGGTGCGCTGACATCGTAGACATTCACCGGAACTTTTGGATTGGCGGGAGCCTTGAGCAACGCCTCGAGGACGCGCGCCTTCAGCTCCTTCTCGTCCGCATTCCCCCATACGACGATCTTGCCGTCCGTGAGCTTGAGCTCGACGGCGTCCGGCGACGAGGCCGAAGCGCTGGCCATCTTCGCCAGCACATCCGCCGGCAGCGTCGCAAGAACAGCCGTGATCGCCTTGAAGAGACTCTGGTTCGCTCCTTGCCCGTCGATGACCGGCAAGGGAACCGATGCGGGATCGGTGGTTGATCCAAGCTGGACGCCATCGACGTCAACCAGTGAATAGTTGTCGCCGCTCTTGACCAGCGCCACGGGCACCCGCTCCACAATGTGGACCAAAAGTTCCGACGGCGGACGGGCCTCGGTACTGACGGAACGCACCTGGACGAGCGGCTTGAGCAGCGCGGCAATGTCGGCGTCGTTGATTTGCGGAAGGGGTTTTCCCTTCACCGGTTCGAGGGCCTTCTGGACGCTCCCCGCCTGAAGCAGCTTGGTGCCGTCAACCGTCACAGTGCGCACTGCGAACACCGGCGAGTAGATCGACGCAACGATGATTCCGGCGACCAGGGCGACGACGATGGCCACCACCGTGAGCACCGTCCGACGCCGCTTGCGTCCCTTGGGCTCGGGAAATGCCAGCACATTGCTGTCCATGCCCGCGGCTGATTCCGAAGGACCACCGACGGGATCGTCGAGGCCGCGTTCTGCACTGACGACTCCGGGCCGGCTGCCCGCCTGCGGCTTGAACGTGGGCTTCCGGGTGTCAGCCACCCAACAGCTCCACGATCCGGGGTCCGTAGGCAGTCACGTCGCCGGCTCCGACGGTCAGGACGATGTCGCCGTCGCCGGCCGCGGAGAGTACCGCGTCCAGTGCTTCCTGGCCGCCGGCCACGAGCCTGCCATTCTTCAGGCGTCCCGTGATCAGGGTGCTCGTGACCCCGGGGATGGGATCCTCGCGGGCTGGGTAGATGTCCAACACGAGGGCTGTGTCCGCCTCGCCAAGCGCCTCCGCAAACTGCTCCGCGAATTCGCGGGTACGCGAAAACAGGTGCGGCTGGAAGAGCACATGCACCTTGTTGCCGCCTGCCACGGAGCGGGCGGCGGACAAGGCGGCCCGGACTTCCGTGGGGTGGTGGGCGTAGTCGTCGTAGACACGCACGCCCCTCCCCTGCCCCTTGAACTCGAATCGCCGCGATGCTCCGGCGAAATGGCCGAGGGCGGCCGCGGCAACCTCGGGTGCCACGCCGAGCTCGACTGCGACGCCGAACGCGGCCGTCGCGTTCAAGGCGTTGTGCCGCCCGGGCACTTGGAGGCCAAGCCGGTATTCCTGTCCGCCGACAGAGACCCGGACATCGCCCGACCCCCCATCGTACAGGCGGATATCGGCGTCCTCCGCGGTCCCGTAGCCCAGAACCCGGGTGTTGCCCGCTGCGCGGGTCCGTTCCGCGAGGGCCCGGGCACCGTCGTCGTCCGCGCAGGCAAAAAGCACGCCGTCGGCGGGCAGGAGTGCAGCGAAACTGTCGAAGGAGGCGTAGACAGCCTCAGGCGTGCCGTAATAGTCCAGGTGGTCGGCTTCGACGTTGGTGACGACGGCGATGAGGGGCCGATAGTTCAGGAAGGAACCGTCCGATTCATCGGCTTCGGCAACGAAGATGTCCGAGGTGCCGTGCGCTGCGTTGACGCCGAGGGCGGGTACGTTGGCGCCGATGGCGAACGAGGGATCCAGGCCCGCTTCCTTGAGCAACACGGCCACCATTGAGGTGGTGGTGGACTTGCCGTGCGTGCCGGCCACGGTCACCACGCGGTCTGCGCCCATGGTTGCCGCGAGGGCCTCTGAACGGTGGAGCACCGGAAGGCCGGCCGCCCGGGCCGCTTCCAGTTCCGGATTGTCGGCCCTGATGGCCGAACCGGCAACGACGGTCTGCGCGTCACGAAGATTTTCCGCGGCGTAGCCAACTGCGATCCGTGCCCCTGCGGACTGGAGGTCCTGCATGACGGGCAGGTCCTTGGCGTCGGAACCGCTCACGGGAACGCCCCTGGCCACCATGATGCGTGCGACGGCAGACATGCCCACGCCGCCGATGCCGATGAAGTGGACCCTGCCGAGGGAATCGATGTCTGCGAGGGGCTGGGTCATTCGGTTACCGCTTCCAAGACGAGATCAGCCATCCGCTGATCAGCATTTCTGATGCCAAGTTCCTTTGCCTTGCTGGCCATCTCATCAAGGCGGGCTTGATCCGTGAGCAAAGGAATCAGCTCAGCCTTGAGCCATTCCGCGGTCAGGGCCCGGTCGTCGACAAGAAGCGCTGCACCGGCCTTGACCAGGGCGGACGCGTTCATTGCCTGCTCGCCGTTTCCGATGGGCAGCGGAACGAAGACCGCCGGGAGCCCGACGGCGGCCACCTCACTGACGGTTGCCGCGCCGGATCGGGCAAGGAGGACATCGGCTGCCGCGTAGACATTCTCCATGCCGTCCACGTATTCCACCTGGTGGTAGCCGTCGGCAGCCAGGGGGTCGCCGTCGTCGTTCGTCACCGCCTTGCCGCGGCCGGTGATGTGCAGTGTCTGGATACCGGCTTCCGCCAAAGCGGCGACGGCACCGGCGATCGTGCGGTTGATGCTCTGGGCTCCGGACGAACCGCCGGTCACGATGAGTGCAGGCTGTCCGGCGTCGAGGCCCAGGGACTGCCTGGCATCCGCGCGCCAAGCCGCACGGTCCAGACCGGCGATGGCCTTGCGCATGGGCATCCCCACGTGGCGGGCGTGCCGAAGCCGGGTTTCCGGGAAAGCCACCCCGACATGCTTGGTGAACATGGCCCCTACCCGGTTGGCAAGCCCGGCGCGCGTGTTGGCCTCGTGGATGACGATGGGGATCCTGCGACGCCACGCCGCGAGGTACATCGGAGTGCAGACATAGCCGCCGACGCCGAGGAGGACGTCGGCCTGTGCGTCGTCCAGGATGCGCCCGGCTTGCTTGACCGCCGCCGCGAGCCTGCCGGGCAGTTTGAGCAGATCCGCGGAGGGCTTCCGGGGAAAGGGAACCCGGTCGATGGTGGCCAATTCGTAGCCGGCTGCCGGAACCAGACGCGTTTCCATGCCATTGGGCGTGCCGACGGCCAGGATCCTGGCCTCCGGCCGCAGCGACTTGATGGCATCGGCAATGGCGAGCAACGGGCTGATGTGTCCGGCGGTCCCGCCGCCGGCGAGGACCACGGAGAGGGGTTTGGGCTGGGAATTCATGGAGTGCTATGTACGCTTTCGTGCAGTTTTCGCAAGTCGCCAGCGCGGCTTGGAACGGCCGGCAGGAGCCATTTGGGCGCGGGCCAAAGACAACACTACGCCCACGCCGCATAGCGACATCACCAACGCTGAACCGCCATAGGAAATGAAAGGAAGCGGAACGCCGATCACGGGAAGCAGGCCGGCCACCATCGCCATGTTGATCGCGGCCTGTCCGAGCATCCACGCCATGATCGAGCCGCCGAGCACGCGGGCGAACAAGTCTTCCTGGTGGCTGACCACCCGGTAGATCGCAACGGCGAGCAACGCAAAGAGCACCAAGACCACGATGGTCCCCACGAGGCCGAGTTCCTCCCCGATGACAGCGAAGATGAAGTCGTTGTGGGCTTCGGGAATCCATTGGTATTTTTGCCGGCTCTGGCCAAGGCCAACACCAAACCAACTTCCCGAGGCAAGGGCGCTGAGTCCCTGTTCGCTCTGGAACCCGATGTCGCTGGCCCCTGCGCAGCTCTGCCCCATCCACGAGGTGATCCGGCACATCCTGTTTCCGCTGGTAACTGCCAGTATCAGCGCCGCGGCCGCCGCAACGCCTCCTGCAGCAGCGAAGAGCTTCAGGTTGACGCCGCCGAAAAACAAGCCGGCCGCCATGATCAACATGACCACCAACGAGGTTCCAAGGTCATGTCCCAGGACAATCAAGGCAATGATGGCGCCCGAGACCGGAACGATGGGGATGAGCGCATGGGTCCACTTGTCGAGAAGCTTTGCCTTCACGGAAAGGACCGTTGCCATCCAGAGCACCAAGGCGAACTTGGCGTACTCCGATGGCTGGAAGGTGAAGCCACCGATCTCGATCCAGTTCTGGTTGCCCAGCACACGCTTGCCGATCACCAGGACCAGCACCAACAAGGCACCGGCGAGAATGATCGAGGGCCACGCGAATCTCTTAAGCCAAAGGACGTTGACCCGTGAAAGCACCAGCATCGCAACGATGCCGATGCCGGCGAACATTCCTTGCTTGGTGGCGATCGAGTACGGGGATTCTCCAGCCGCAATCGCCTCAACACTGGATGCCGAGAGGACCATGATGATCCCGATGGCCGTGAGCGCAAGCGATGCGCCGAGAATCAGGTAGTACGTAGACCCGTTTCTTGATTTGCCGCTTCCCTCAAGCGTTGACCAGAAACCAGCCATCCCGGAACGTATCCGCGACGGCAGCGAGGCTCGAGCAACGCCTGCCGCGCGTCCGGCGGGGGCTGCCTTGCCGGCCCGGGTCCGCCCGGGCCCGCTGCGCGTGGGCGTGCTGACCATTGTTACTCCTCGGTGGTCTGTGCCTGGCCTTCCACAAGCTCGCGCACTGCCCGGATGAAAGCATCGCCACGGTGAGCGTAGGAAGAGAACTGGTCCATGGAGGCAGCCGCCGGGGCCATCAGCACGGTATCGCCGGGCTCGGCGATACTTGCTGCCGATGCGACAGCGTGGGCCATCACGGTGTCGCCGAAGATCGGAGACGGTTCCGCGGCGGTACCAGCTGAATCGGCGGACTGCACCATTTCAGTGTCGCCCTTGGGCTGCCCGATTACGGGCACATCCGCTGCGTGTCGCTTGAGGGAGGCTTCCAGGTCCGCGGTGTCTGTTCCGATCAGCACTACCGCCTTGAGCCTGTGCGCGTTGCTTTTGACCAAATCGTCATAGTTGACGCCCTTGGACAAACCGCCTGCAATCCAGACGACCTTGTCGAACGCCGACAGGGCTGCGGAAGCAGCGTGCGGATTGGTCGCTTTGGAGTCGTTGACCCAGAGTACGCCGTTCTGCTTGGCCACGGGTTGGATGCGGTGGTCTCCCGGGAGATAGTTCCTGAGGCCCTCACGCACGGCGGACGATTCGACGCCGTAGGCGCGCACCAGGGCGGCAGCAGCCAGGGCGTTGGCAACCATGTGTCGCGGCGCGGCAGTGCCCAAATCGGCCAGGGAGGCAAGTTCCTCTGCCGAACTCTTGCGTTCCTCAATGAACGCACGGTCCACGAGCAACCCCTCGACGACGCCGAGCATGCTGACAGCCGGGGTCAAGGTGGTGAAACCTATAGCCCTGCACCCCTCGACCACGTCGGCATTTTCCACCATGCGTTCGGTCTCGATCTGCTCAGCGTTGTAGATGCATGCCTTCTGGGTGTTCTCGAAGATCTTTGCCTTGTCCGCGAGGTAGGACTCGTAAGAGCCATGCCAGTCAACGTGGTCCTCGGCGACGTTGAGGCAGACGCTGGCCACCGGGGAGAGGGATTCGATCCAGTGCAACTGGAAGCTGGACAGCTCAACCGCGAAAGCGTCGTACTCAACCGGATCACGGAGTGCATCCAGGATCGGAGTGCCTACATTCCCCACGGCGATTGCCTTGAGCCCCGCCGCCTGCAGCATTGCTTCGGTCATGCCCACCGTGGTGGTCTTGCCGTTGGTACCTGTGATCGTGAGCCAGTCCGCCGTCTTGCGGCCCTTGCGTTCGCGCACCCGCCAAGCGAGTTCGACGTCGCCCCACACCGGGACGTGGGCCCGTTTGGCGGCTGCCAGGAGGGATTGGTCCGGCCGCCAGCCCGGCGACGTGACCACGAGTTCGGGTTTTTCACCGTCCACACGGGGCAGGGTCTTGACGGCGTCCTGGCCGAGCAGGACGTCGGCTGCGCCCACGATCTTCAAGGTGTCCGCCTGGGCGAGGGCTTTGGCGCTCGTGGCAGCGTCAACAACCACCACGCGTGCGCCGAGTTCGATCAAGGTATCGGCGGCCGCGAAACCGGAGACTCCGATGCCGGTCACGACGACGCGAAGGCCCTTCCAGTCGGAATCCCAACTGACGAGGTCCTTGAGCCGGTCATTGGACGAAGGCTTGGTTTGAGGACTTGCGCTCACAGCAGCACCACCCATTCAGCATAGAAAATCCCAAGGCCTGCTGCCACGAACAGGCCACAAAGAATCCAGAATCGGACAACCACCGTGATCTCGGCCCAGCCCTTGAGTTCGAAATGATGCTGAAGGGGGGCCATCTTGAAGACACGTTTGCCCTTGGTGACCTTGAAGTAGCCCACCTGGATGATGACCGACAGTGTAATCAGGACGAAAAGACCGCCGATGATGCCCAAAAGAAGCTCGGTGCGGGAGAGGATCGCAAAGCCGGCCACCGCGCCGCCGATAGCGAGGGAACCGGTATCTCCCATGAAGATCTTCGCCGGAGACGTGTTCCACCAGAGGAAGCCCACCAGCGCGGCACTGCAAATAGCCGCCAGGAGCGCCAGATCGAGCGGGTCACGGACCGAATAGCAGCCGCTGCCCGCCTCGCGGGGCGAACCGCAGGCCTGGTTGTTCTGCCAGATTCCCATGAGTGTGTAAGCGCCGAAGACCATGATGGAGGCACCCGCGGCAAGGCCGTCCAGTCCGTCCGTGAGGTTGACGCCGTTGGTTGCCGCAGTGACGATCAGGTTCGACCAGATGACAAACAGGATGGCTCCAAGGACGGTGCCTCCGAAGGCCAGGTTCAGCCAGGGGATGTCCCGCACAAGGGAAATATGCGTGGAGGCCGGGGTGATCCCCTCCGCGTCAGGGAAGTTCAAGACCAGCACTGCGAAGACAATGCCGACGAATGCTTGAAGGATCAGCTTGGCCTTGGCGTTGAGTCCGAGGCTGCGCTGCTTGGAAATCTTGATGAAATCGTCGAGGAAACCAACGAATCCCATGCCGACCATCAGGAACAACAAGAGCAGGCCCGAAGCTGACGGGCCCGGTGATCGTGGGTTCATCATCCACATGATCAGGTGGGTCAACCCATAACTGATGAGCACGGCAGCCACCACGACTGTCCCGCCCATGGTGGGGGTACCGCGCTTGGTGTGGTGGGACGTGGGTCCGTCGTCGCGGATGAACTGGCCGTATCCCTTGGTGACAAGGAACCGGATGAACAGTGGCGTTCCGATCAGAGCCACCAGGAGGGCAACGCCCGCGCCGATCAACAGTGCAATCACAGCAGCTCGTTCCCTTCATTGGCGGCAGTTGCAGCCGCAGTGTTCGCACTTGTCCCGGCCTGTGGGGGTAATGCTATCCGATCCCCCAAATGCCTTAGGCCGACCCCGTTTGAGGACTTGAAAAGCACCAGGTCGCCTGGTTCGAGCTCGGCCTGCAGCAGTTCGTAAGCCTCGTCAGCCGTTTCGGTGAAACTGCATTCGTCGCCCCAGGACCCTTCCTGGATCGCGGAAATGTACAGCGCCCGGGCTTCGCGGCCAACCACAACGAGCCGGGAAATGTTCAAGCGGACCACTTGCGTCCCCACCGCCGTGTGTTCGCGGATGGAATCTTCGCCAAGTTCCAGCATCGCTCCCAGCACCGCCCAGGTGCGGCGTCCCTGGCCGAGGTCGGCGAGGGTTCGCAAGGCTGCACGCATGGATTCCGGATTCGCGTTGTACGCGTCGTTGATGATGGTGACGCCGTCTGCCCGCTCCGTGCGTTCCATTCGCCACCGGCTGGCCGGCGACTGCTCGCTCAGCGAGGCGGCGATCTCGGCCGCAGGGAGTCCTGCCGCGAACGCTGCGGCCGCAGCAGCAAGCAGGTTGGTGATGTGGTGGGCACCGATGAGCTTGCTGTGGACGGGAAGGGGGACCCCGCCGTCGGGCAGGACGAGCTCGAATTCCGGGTGGCCGTCTTCGTCGATATCGGCGTTCCTGGCTTCGACCGCGGAGCCGGAAATGCCGGTAGCGGTGGTTCCGAGCACTTCGGCCCGGGTGCGGGAGACCATCGCCGCGACCCGCGCGTCGTCGAGGTTGATGACGGCCGTTCCGTCCTCCCCCAGCGCCTCGACGAGTTCGCCTTTTGCCTTGGCTATGTTCTCCACGCCACCGAACTCGCCGGCGTGGGCGGTGCCTACGCAAAGAACGACGCCGATGTCCGGCTGGACCATGTCGGCGAGGTATTTGATGTGGCCGACGCCGGTGGCGCCCATTTCGATCACGAGGTAACGGGTGCCGGCATCGGCCCCGAACACTGTGAGCGGCACGCCGACTTCACCGTTGTACGAACCCTGCGGCGCCACGGTGGCCCCGGCCCGGGAAAGGATCCCCGCGAGCAGGTCCTTGGTAGTGGTCTTGCCCGCCGAGCCGGTGATGCCGATGACGGTGAAGGGCTCCCCCTTTGCCGCACGTTCGGCGCGGATTCGGCGGACGGACTCTGCAGCCAAGGCACCCATGGCGATCACGGCGTCATCGACCACGACGGCGGGGTACGGCCGGCCGTCGTCGTCGGAAACGTCGCGCTCGGTCAGAGCCAGAACGGCTCCGCGCTCAAAAGCGGCGCCCACGTAGGCATGGCCGTCGGCGTTCTCTCCTGGCTTGGCCACGTACAACGATCCGGCAGCCGCCTCACGGGAATCGGTAACGACGGACACCGGAACGATGCCCGGGTCCGCTGCCAATCGGCCATTGGTAATATCGGCGATCTCCGCCGCAGTAAGTGCAATCATCTCGGTCTAGGACTCTATCCGCTCGTCCGTGGAAACCTTGAATCCCCTGGCTGTCAAGGCTGCCCGCAGTTCCACCCGGTCATCGAGGGCAAGGTTCACGCCCTTCACTTCCTGCCAGACCTCGTGTCCTCGGCCGGCGATCAGGATGGTGTCCTTCTCAGTGGCGAGTTCCACGGCTTGGCGGATGGCGACGTCCCGGGGGTACGCTTCCACGATCTCGCAGTCAAGGCCCTCTGACTCCTGGACGGCGCGGGCCCCGGCGATGACTTCCGAACGGATCGCCGCAGCGTCTTCGTCATGCGGATCGTCGTCGCTGACAATCACGACGTCGGCGAGCCGGGCGGCTATGGCGCCCATCGTCGGCCTCTTGCCCTGGTCACGCTGTCCAGTGGCGCCGAAAACGACAATCACTCGGGATCCGGGGGCTTGCGAGCGTACGGCCTTCAGAGCCCTCGCCAGTGCGTCCGGGTTGTGCGCGAAATCGACAACGGAAGCCGGGGCATCCGAGATCAGCTGCATCCGGCCCGGTACGGAAACGGTGAAGGGATCATGCCTCTCGAGCGCCGCCTGCAGTGCCGGCGGTTCGATGCCGGAGTCGAGCACCATAATGGTGGCCAGGGCCGCGTTGGCGACGTTGAAATCCCCCGGTAATCCTGTATGGACGCGTAGGACTGTTCCATCGCGGTGGCGCAATTCGAAGTCCGTTCCAAGCCCGCGTTGCTCGGCTGACTCCACTGTCCAGTCAGCGTCGCTGCCCGGCGTGGTCGCCAGCGTGGTCACGGGAATTCCCGCCTCGTCGGCCAGTAAGCGCCCCCAGCGGTCGTCGACGGTCACTACAGCGCGCTGTGCGCGCGCGCTGGTGAAGAGTTCCGCCTTGGTCCGGAAGTACTCGTCCATGCTTCCGTGGAGATCGAGGTGGTCCTGCGTCAGGTTGGTGAAGCCGGCAACATCGAACGTCACCGAGTCGACCCTGTGGAAGGACAGGGCGTGGGAGGAGACCTCCATGGAAGCCGCGTCAAGCCCACGTTCACGCATGAGGGCGAGCAAGGCATGGACATCCGTTGACTCCGGCGTGGTCAACAGGCTCGGGATGGCCTCGGCCCCCGCAAGGATTTCGATCGTCCCGATCAGGCCAGGATTCCTGCCCAGCGCACGGAGGAGGGAGTTGATGAAATACGTCGTGGTCGTTTTACCGTTCGTACCGGTTACCCCGAAAAGTGTGGGCGAAACCCCATCGAGGGGTTGGCTTCGATAAATGAGGGCGGCGAGGGTCCCGACCGCGGCACGGGGATTGCTGACGATCAGCACGGGAACAGCAAGGTCCTCAAGTGCCAATTGGCGGGCGCCATCTTCATCGCTCAAGACAGCCACGGCACCGGCCGCCACCGCCTGGGTGACAAAGTCGGCCCCGTGCCGTGTGGCTCCGGGCAGGGCCAGGTACAAGTCTCCCGGCTCGACAGTGCGCGAGTTGAGGGATACACCGGTCACCGACGTACCGCTGGAGTCCAGGGGCAGCGCAATTCCGAGGGAGGACGCGATGGCCTCAAGGGGAACAGGCGCCACGACGGCTGGACGGAAGCCGGGTTTGTCCGTAGCCGGCGGGTTCCCTGTAGGGATCGATACGGCATCATTCTGCTCTGACAAGGTGGTCTCCGTTGGTGCTCGTAAAACTGGCCGTGCGGGATCCCGGGGGCTCCCGCAAACGGCATGGGTGGATCGTAATGTGGCCGGACAGATGCCCAACAAGCTTACTTGGCGAAACTGGACTACTTGCCGTACTGGCCCTATTTGGCGTACTGGGGGAACCGCGCCGGAGTGCCGGTGGACGGCGGGACGTTGTAGGTGCGCAGGACCTGGCCCATGACCGAGCGGAAAATCGGCCCCTGGGTGATGCCGTAAATGCTGCCCTTGGGCCGCTGGAGGACTACCTCTACGATGAAGCGCGGATTCTCCATGGGCGCCATACCCACAATGGACGCGGTGTAGCCATCGAAGCCAGGTAGCCCGTCTTCACGGGGTGCCTGGGAGGTGCCCGTCTTGGCGCCCACGCGGTATCCATCGATGGCGGCATCTTTCACTTCGCCCATTGTGACGTTGCTCTCCAGGATGTCCCGGACCTGTTGGGCCGTTTCCTTGGAAACGACTTGGCGGGAATCCTTGGCAGGCACTTTGTTCTCGACCCCGTCGGCTCCGACGTAACCGTCAATCAGCCGCGGTTGCAGCATCACGCCGTCGTTGGCCACGCTTTGGTAGGCCCGGACGGTCTGCAGCGTGGACTGGGAAACACCTTGGCCGAACAGTACGGTGTACTGCTGGCGGTCATCCCATTGATCGGGCTTGGCCAGGATGCCTGAGGTTTCAGCAGGGAGGCCGATGTCCGGAGCTTCGCCGATACCGAAGCGGGTGAGGTAGTCATAACGCTGTTGCTTGCTCAGGCGGCTGCCGATCATCACGGTACCCGTGTTCATCGAATAGCCAAGGATGCCGGCAAGGGTCCTCTGCTCGGTTCCATGGTCGAACGCATCGGTGAACGTCTGACCGTCGATGGTCAAAGCAGGTGGAATGGTGACCGTGTCCAGCGGGCTGGACTTTCCTTCATTGATCGCAGCGGACGCGGTGATCATCTTCTCGACCGAACCAGGCTCATAGGCGGCCGTCACGGACCGCACGCCGCGGTCCGCGGCCGCTACCTTGCCGGGGTCGTTGGGATCCGGGGCGTTCGTGTCCGCCATCGCAATGAGGTTCCCGGTCTTGATGTCCTCGACGACGATTGATCCCCACTCGGCATTGAGCTGGTTGACCTGGGTCTGGATGGCCTGCTGCGCAAAGTACTGGATGTCCGTGTTCAGGGTCAGCTTGACGTCCTGGCCGTTCACGGCAGGTGTCAGCAGGTCGGTCGCCACGGGAATGCGAAGGCCATCGGCGCCGATCTCAAAGACGCGCTTGCCATCTTTGCCGCGCAGGAGATCGTCCTGGGTCTGCTCAAGGCCGGCCTGGCCTGTGGTGCCGTCCTTGAGGAAGCCAATGACTCCCCCGGCGACGCTTCCATTGGGATAGACCCGCTTGCTGACGCCTTCCGACACCACACCAGGGATGTGCAGTTGGGATATCCTGTCTTCGACGTCCGGCTTCACTTCCTTGGCCACTATGTTGTACTTCTTCACGCCGGTCACGGCCTGCGTGACCTGCCCGACGTCCATCCCCAGCGCACTGGCAAGCTCTGATATCCCCTGGGACCTGGAGATCGTGTCTATCGCCTGGGTCTGGGAGTTGAAACGGGGAAACTGATCAGTGTTTGTGTTGACCGTCTGGTCCACCACAATGTTGTAACGGATCACGCTGCTGGCGAGCACCGTGCCGTTCGAGTCAAGGATCTTGCCGCGTTCGGCAGGCAGGATGGTGGTTGTCAGCCGGTTGTTGTAGGCAGCCTCGGCCAGGCCTCCGACGTCAAGCCCTTGCACCAGGAACAACTTGCCCCCTACCACCAACAGCAGCGCCAACATGATCGCGAGGCCGATGCGCAGGCGCTTCTTCGCCGCCGGCGTTCTCTTGTTCTTCGATTTGCCGGTTTTCTGCACCACGTCGATTCCTTGCTGCTTGCCTTGCTGTTTACCCTGAAATCAGGTCGGCTGAACGCTACTGCCCCGGTACCTTCTGCTGTGGAGCGGGGACCGAACCACCATGGAGATCCACAACCGGCGCCTTGGGTGCCGCCGGAACCGCGGGCGCTTGCGGTTTAGCCGGTGTGGAGTCGGCGGTCCCGTTGGGTTTGCGGCTGTCCAGCGAATCATTCTTGGCAGGGGCAGGAGGTACGACGCCCGACTGGCCTGCAACCGCAGGAGCAGCAATGACGGCACCGGGATTCTGTCCCTTGGTTGCCGGCGTGGCTTTTCCTGTGACCGTCAGGTTGTCCAGGTCGATCTGGCCCGTGGCAGTGGAAGCTACCATTCCCAATTCTGCGGCCTTGGCGGCCAGATTCTGGGGAGCTTGGTAGTTCTGGACCTGCTGTGTCAGATCCTGGTTCTGCTTGTTCAGGGATGCAGCGTCGTTCCTGAGCTTGACGAGGTCGTACTGGGCCGTGGAAACGGAGATGTTGAGGACCAGGACAGTCAACAAGGCGGCTGCCAGCACGCCGAAGCAGAAGACGACGAACGGAGTCCGTCGTCTTCCTGGAACACTCTGCACGAGCGAGAGCGGCGTCCGCGCCTTGCGGGGCGCGTCGCGCTCCGGTCCCCGGGCGGGCAGGGCACGCGCGGTGTTGCCCACTGTGGTCGGCAGGATCTTCGCGGCAGCGGTGCTCATGCTGTTCTCCTCGCTTTGATGCGTTCCACGGCCCGCAGGCGGGCAGATGCCGCACGCGGGTTTTCGGCGATTTCTTCGGGTGTCGGCACTTCCGTGCCTTTGGTCAAGGTCTTGAATTCCGGCTTGTGTTCCTCCAGCTCCACCGGGAAGCCGAGCGGGGCCGATGACTTGGAGCGGGACTGGAAGACGGACTTGACGATTTTGTCTTCGAGGGAGTGGTACGACATCACCACTACCCGTCCCCCCATTGCCGAGGCCGAGAGAGCGGCAGGCACTGCCCTCTCAAGGACGTCGAGTTCCTCGTTGACTTCAATCCGCAAGGCCTGGAAAGTCCGCTTTGCCGGATGCCCGCCGGACTTTGCAGCCGCCGCAGGAACAACGCCGCGGATCTGCTCGACGAGTTCACCGGTGGTGGCGAACGGCTTGGCGGCCCTCGCCGTGACGATGCGGTTTGCGATCCTGCCGGCAAACTTCTCTTCGCCCCACTTGCGGATAATCCGCACCAGGTCTTCTTCGGAATAGTTGTTGACTACGTCAGCGGCAGTCTGGCCGCGGCTGGTGTCCATCCGCATGTCCAGTGGAGCGTCGTAGGAGTAGGCAAAACCGCGCTCCCGCTCGTCCAGTTGAAGGGAAGACACGCCCAGGTCCATGAGGATCCCGTGCACCTCGGGGATACCAAGGTCCGCGAGGACATCTTCTATCTCGTCATAGACGGCATGTACGAGGTCCGTGCGGGCAGAGAACGGTTGCAGGCGCGCTCCGGCGAGGGCGAGTGCCTCTTCATCCCGGTCTATCCCGACAAGGTGCAGATCGGGGAACCGTTGCAGCATCGCTTCGGAGTGGCCGCCCATTCCCAACGTGGCGTCGATGACGACGGGGGTTTCGCCACGGCTGCGGGCCGCCTCAAAACCTGGTGCCAACAAATTGATGCACCGGTCCTTCAGGACCGGTACATGTCGCTCCGAGGTTGGTTTTGGCGCGTCTTGCTCCTCCATGCGGCCTCCTCAGAGCTGATTGTTCGTCGGTCAGTCGGGCGGGTCGCTTCTTGAGCCGGATCCCCATCCGCGCCTATCGCAGCGTCTGCCTGGCTCCGGGGAAGGTGAGCCAGGAAAACAATGTGATGGGCGGCTGGAGATCCCGTCCAAGAAGCATTGATGCTTCCTGTCCCGGTTTCTAAATGAACCCGGGAAGGTTGTCGTCGTCGGTCTCCGAGAAGGCGGCTTCCTTCTCGGCCAGGTACTCATCCCAAGCCTGGGCATCCCAGATCTCAGCACGGGTTCCGGCGCCGATGACCGCCAATTCCCGCTCAAGACCTGCGTAGCTCCGGAGCGCCGGCGGAATCGTCACGCGCCCCTGCTTGTCAGGTACCTCGTCAGAGGCTCCGGACAGGAAAACCCGGATGTAGTCACGTGACTGCTTGGAGGAAATGGGGGCCTCCCGCATGGACTCGTGAATACGTTCGAATTCCCGCTGGCTGAAGACGTAGATGCAACGCTCCTGGCCCCTTGTGAGCACCAAGCCGTCAGCAAGTTCCTCGCGGAACTTGGCGGGAAGGATGATCCGGCCCTTTTCGTCCAGACGGGGAGAATGCGTGCCAAGAAACACTGGCCCACCGCCCCCATCCGTAAAGGTGCCCGTACCTGCCCCACGCCGCCACTACCCTCTTACTCGCTCCACTTTACTCCACAAGCCCCCACAGTCAACGCAATCCGGCGTGTTTCCGCCCCACTTTCGAATGCGGCAGCCTGAAAACACGTGGATCTCAAGGGTGGTTGGCGGTGGAGGAGACTTTGCGGCGGCGCTGCGGGGATGCGCACGACGGCGGCCCTGAGTCGTGCCCGCAGGCTCGCGAGGTGCGGCGAACGTGGCGTTAAATGCGAAAAGACCCGATATTCGGGTCTTTTCGCAATCAGGCCAGAGCCTGGTGGTGCAATGTGGAGGACTCGGCATCCACGTGGAGGACGAGCCCCTCAATGGAGCGCTCAGCTACTCCTCGCCGCGGCGACGCTCGTCCCAGCGTTCCTCGAGGTTGCTCATGAATGAGTTCCTTGCCTTGCCCGGCTTGGCGCTCTTCGACTTGCCGCCGACTGCCCTTCTCAGGGTGGCGAAGTAAACGCCGGCGCCCATGACGATGAAGCCCAGCACGCCAAGGAAGATGTTCTGCAAGGACACACCTACCAACAACAAGAGAATCCCGGCGATAGTGCCTAGAACGCCAATAACGATGTGCCTGGTCGACCATGAGCGAATGGGGTCAGAGCCCATTGAATTGGCAAACTTTGGATCGTCCTCATGCAGTTGCTTCTCGAGTTGCTCGAGGAGCTTCTGTTCGTGCTCCGAGAGGGGCATCGCGACCTCCTTTAGTCGGCCAGCGTCTGGATACGCCGCGGCCGTTGCCTCTTGTTCCTTGAACGGACGAACCCAAAAAAGGGTTCCCGAAGACCGTGTCTTGTGAACACGGTCTCACGGAACAGACGCAACATGGCAATTTATCCAGACGGTCTAAATCTGTGTATCTCTAGGATAGTTTGTTGGCCGCTGTTCTGAAAGACACTCCGGAGGCGCGCGAGCGCACTTCGACGCCTAGGGAGAGCCCTGCCCATCGGGCTCCGGATGCGGCTCCAGAAGCGTTGCCGGAAGGACAGTCTTGCTGCCGAATCGCTCGGTGACTCGGTCAAGCGCCTGCTCGGCGGCCCGCCAGTTGTCGTCCCTGCGATCCAGGCTTAACTGCAGCGAGGCATGCTCGGCCGGCTCAAGCTGCTCGGCGCGGACTCCCACAAGCCGCACGCTCATCGGCCGCTCCCCCAAGGACGCCAGCAACTGGCTCGCCACCTGATAGATCAGCTGGGCGCTGTCCACCGGCGTATGCATTGTCTTGCTGCGGCTGATTGTCGAAAAATCCGCATAGCGCAGCTTCAGCGCGATGGTCCGGGCTACCATTCCGGCTGTCCGCAGCCGTGAAGCGGTTCGGTGGGAGAGCCTCAGCAACTCGCGGTGCAGGAGCGCGTCATCCGGAGTGTCAACTGCGAACGTTTCCTCGGAGCCAATGCTCTTTTCGAGGCGGGTAGGCGTGACCGGCCGCGGATCCAGGCCCAGCGACAATCGGTGGACGTGCTCGCCCGAAGCTCCAAGGACCTTTTTCAAGGAAGAAAGCGGCGTGGCCGCAACATCAGCGACGGTACGGATCCCCAGCCTGGCGAGGACATCGGCGGTCTTGGCCCCGACTCCCCACAAGGCGTTCACGGGCAGGCTGTGCAAGTAGGCTACGGTCTGCCCCGCCTCAATCAGGAGCAGTCCGTCGGGTTTGCAGCGTGTAGAAGCTATTTTGGCAACGAACTTGTTGGCGGCTATCCCCACGGACGCAGTGATTCCCAGCTCGGACGCAACGCGGCTCCGGATCAAATGGCCGATCTGGAGAGGCGGACCAAGCCTCCTGATCGCGCCGCCGACGTCCAGGAAAGCCTCGTCGACGCTCAACGGCTCCACGAGGTCCGTTATCGATTCGAATATTCCCATCAGCTGCCGGGACACCTCGTAATAAAGGGTGTGGCGGGGCTCGATGATGATCGCGTTGGGGCACATCCGCATGGCGTTGGCCATGGGCATGGCAGACTTCACGCCCAACGCGCGCGCTTCGTAGGATGCGGACAGCACAACTGAGCGATCCACCGGAAACCCCACAATGACGGGCTTCCCCTTGAGTTCAGGCCGCGTGCGCAGTTCCACGGAGACAAAGAAGGCATCCATGTCTACGTGGAGGATGCTGGTTCGCCTCAGTTCCCGCAGGGCAGCGGGATCCGGGGCGAATTCTTGTCCGGGGCCCCGCCCGTTGTCCTCTGCTTGTGGTCTCACAAGGAAATCCTATGCCGCGGCACTGGTTACGGGAGGCCGCATCCGGCGTCCTAAACTGGAGGCAGCATCCGGCGTCGTCCCCAGGAGGAAATCCCTGTGAAGCTCTTTGGAAAGCCTCAACCCGTCAGCCTGGCCCTGTTGGCCACGGGCGTCGCGTTGACCATCTCGGCTTGCGGGTCGTCCCCTGCAAGCACGGCATCCCAAGGGGCGGGGCCAACATCGTCGTCCGGGGCGGTCACTGCCTCGGCGAGTCCGGCGCCGGCTGCCACTTCCACGGGGGCCGCAGGAGCTTCGGCGGCGGTCGGCGCCCTGGTTCCGGGATTCCCGCAGCAATTGATTCCGTTGATGCCCAAGGCAGCGGTGGAATCCAGCAGTTTCGACAAGAACTCCTCCCCGGCGTCGGTGGCCCTGGTCGGCACCATTGCGTCTCCGGTCGACGCAGTCGTGGCCTTTTATACTTCCGCGCTCACGGCGCAGGGCTTTAAGGAAGTTCCCGGAAACACCGTGGGAAGTATCAAATCAAAGGATTTCCTCCGTGGCGACAATGAAACGGTGAATATCTCAGTGGTGGAAACGGCAGGCAAATCCACGTTCACCATCGGTGCCAACGTGGCCGCCGGGTCAATCAAGTGACCGCGGATAGCCTCGGTTCGGAACAGAGCCGTTTTGTGGCCGATGTCGCCGCCAAACTTAGCGGCTTCCTTGGGGCGCAACAAGAAACCATGGCCACCATCTCTCCCGATGTCGCCCCCCTCATGGGCTCAATCACGAGCCTTGTGACAGGCGGCAAACGGCTCCGGGCCTTGATGTGCTACTGGGGATGGAGAGGTGCCGGAGGTGAGTCCGCACATCCCGACATCATCACTGCGGGCTGCGCTTTGGAACTTTTTCAGGCTGCAGCCCTGATTCACGATGACATCATCGACCGCTCTGATACGCGGCGCGGCGGTCCCAGCGTCCACAAGAGGTTCAGCCAGCTCCATGAGGGCGAAGGATGGGCCCTCGACAGCGAGCGCTTCGGGCACGCGGCCGCCATCCTGACCGGAGACCTGTGCCTGTCCTTCAGTGAAGAGGCGTTCACGGAGATTGGTGGCAGGGCCGCCTCCGGCACCCGTGCGCGGCGGATCTTCAACCTGATGCGCGCCGAAGTCATGGCCGGTCAATACCTGGACATCCTGGAGGAAGTCGCAGGTCCGGTGCGGGACCGCGCAGGTGCCGTCCACCGCGCCCAGTCCATCATCCGTTTCAAATCGGCGAAGTACTCGACTGAACACCCCTTGGCTCTTGGGGGCGCGTTGGCTGGGGCCAGCGAAGAGCTTCTGCGAGGCTATTCCGCCTTCGCGTTGCCGCTTGGTGAAGCATTCCAGCTACGCGACGACGTCCTGGGAGTGTTCGGAGACCCCGGGACTACAGGAAAGCCCGCGGGGGATGACCTCCGCGAGGGCAAGCGCACCGTGCTGGTGGGCTTCGCGATCAACCAGGCCGGAGCTGCTGATTCGAGCTACATCGATACCATGCTCGGAAGGCAGGACCTTGGTGAGGCCGAGGTTGCCGAGATCAGGCGGATCATCGTGGATTGCGGCGCCCTCGAAGCCACGGAATCAATGATCGAGGAGCTCAGTAACGAGGCTTTCGAGGCCCTGGATCGCCTCCCCCTGGCCGAACTTCCGCTTACCGCACTCAGGCAGTTGGCCGAAGCCGCAGTCAGCCGGGCAGCGTGAACCTTTGCGTAAATCCAGGTTATCCAGGTTATCCAGGTTAAAGGCCTTCTGGATGCATACCCCTTAAATACAGTGGTGGGGGGGGGGGGGGGGGGGGGGGCGGCGGGGGGGGGGGGCGGGGGGGCGGCGCAGAGAAGAGGGTGATGGGGCAGTGGGGGGATAGGGTGGAGGGCGGGCACGCAGCC
>NZ_JBHVTT010000014.1:76599-128972 GCF_042884555.1 Arthrobacter sp. NPDC058127
CCACCTTCCCCTAATCTCTGTTTTACATTTTTACACCGTTTACCCCCCTGTCGCAACACCACCAAAAAAAAGCCGGCGCGCGCCCCCCCCCCCCCCCCCCCCACCACTGTATTTAAGGCAGGAGTCCCTCACCAGGCAAGCGATTGAGCCCTGCGTCGGATTTCAGTCTTGCGCCCTTCACGCAGCGCGTCGACTGGGCGGCCACGCAGTGACTCATCCGGAGTGAAAAGCCACGCAATGAGCTCCTCATCCGTGTACCCGGCATCGCCGAGCACTGCAATGGTGCCCTTCAGGCTATCCACCACATGACCGTCCTGGATAAAGAGGGCAGGAATCGAACGGATGTTGCGTTCGCCCACTCTCACAGCCACCACTGCACGCTCATCCAGAAGACCGTGGACCTTGGTGATTGAAACGTTCAGCAGCTCTGCCACATCGGGCAGCGGCAGCCAATCGGAAACGAGGCTTTCTACATTACTCACGGATCAAGATTGCCACGCCCGCGCGCTTTGCGCCTAGCCAGACGGACGGTAGGGGCGGAATTTGTGTCCCCGAATTGCCCGGGAATCGAATGCGCCGGGATTTCTTGTGCGGAATCGAAAAATGTGAGAGATTCACATTGATCACATTTGCATCACTACTCACTTTAGTAACACTGGCAACAGCGGCATTCCCGACGTCCGCTGCTGAGATGAGGATTGCTCCCATGACGACGCCCCGCTCGCCCAAGAAGACAACGAGCATGCCCGTAATTGCGGCCACCACAGCGGCTCTGCCCGCCGTCATGCTCTCTTCATTGGCGCTCGCCCAACCGGCAACCGCGCTTCCAGCAGTACAGACCCAGAAGATCCCTGCATCACTTGCCGCTGCCATGCGGGCCCAGGCCTCGGCCGTGTCTGCAAACGTCATTCCCGCGTCCGCGGTTGCCGCGACCATTCCGGCTGCCCTGCAGCCTATGGCACCTGCGGTCCCGGCCACCTACACCATCGTCCGGGGCGATACCATCAGCGGCATCGCGGCCCGCTACGGGCTGAACACCAACACCGTACTGAAGCTCAACGGGCTCTCGGGCAACACCATCATCTACCCGGGACAGCAGATCAAGTTGACCGGTTCTGCAAGCGCCCCAAGTGCGCCTGCACCCGCGCCGGCACCCGCAGCAAGCCCGGCAACCACCCCGGCGCCGTCGTCGGCTTCCAGCTACACAGTCGTCCCCGGGGATACTCTGAGCGGCATTGCCGCCCGCCACGGTGTGGCGCTGTCCGACGTCTTCAGCTGGAACGGCCTTAACGGCCGGTCCATCATCTATCCGGGACAGAAAATCAAGGTCGGCCCGGGAACGAACGCACCGGCCCCTTCAGCACCGGCACCAGCGGCCCCTGCGCCGGCGGCACCAGCACTTGCCGGCACCGGCTCGTACACCATCAAGTCGGGTGACACTTTGGGCGGCATCGCGTCGCGCGTTGGCGTCTCCCTCTCATCGCTGTTGTCGGCCAACAAGCTGTCCATGAGCACCATCATCTACCCGGGGCAGAAGCTCGCCATCCCGGGCGCTCCTGCAGCCCCGGCTCCGGCTCCCGTGAGCACTCCCCTGGTTCCGAGCACATTCCTCGGCTACACCTACCCGGATGCGGTAGTCAGTTCCGCCAACGCGAACAAGGCCCTGCTCAATGCTTCCCCCGTTCCCAGCGTCGCCCAGATGAAGGGGATCGTGGCCGATACCGCTCGTCGGATGGGCGTGGACCCGTCATTGGCCCTGGCATTCGCCTACCAGGAATCCGGTTTCAACCAGCGTGCAGTCTCTCCGGCCAACGCCATCGGCACGATGCAGGTGATTCCGTCCTCGGGAGAATGGGCTTCCCAACTGGTGGGACGCAAGCTCAACATCCTGGACCCGTATGACAATGTGACCGCCGGCGTCGCCATCATCCGGGCCCTCGTCAACACCAGCAAAGACTTGAACACGGCCATCGCAGGCTACTACCAGGGCCAGTACTCGGTGAGCAAGCACGGCATGTACGACGACACGAAGGCCTACGTCGCCTCGATCTTGGCCCTGAAGAAGAGCTTCAGCTAAATCAAGCCGCTCAACACGGGCCCGGATCGCATGGCGATTCGGGCCCGAGTTTTTGCTCAACTAGGATCGTAGGGTGCAGGAACAAGTTTCGGACCATCTCCTTGGATCCCTCGTGGACGGGCGCTACCTGGTGCGATCGCGCCTTGCAGGCGGCGGAATGTCAACCGTCTATCTCGCCACCGACGAGCGGCTCGACCGCGACGTGGCGCTCAAAGTGCTGCATCCGCACTTGGCCAATGACCAAAATTTCCTCGACCGCTTGCAGCGTGAGGCCCGGGCCGCGGCCAGCCTTTCCCACCCGCATGTCGTTGGAGTCCTCGACCAGGGACAAGACGGCCACATTGCGTACATCGTCATGGAGTACATCAAGGGCCACACTCTGCGCGACGTCCTCAACGAGAAGGCCGCGCTTCCGCCCCGGCTGGCCTTTGCACTGATCGACCCCGTCATCGAAGGGCTCGCAGCCGCCCATGCGGCAGGGCTGATTCACCGCGACGTAAAACCGGAGAACGTCCTGATCGCCGACGACGGCCGCATCAAGGTGGGCGATTTCGGCCTGGCCCGGGCGGTCACTGCGACAACCAGCACCGGCGCCCTGATCGGCACGGTCGCATATTTGGCTCCCGAACTGGTCCTCGGGAAGCCCGCCGACGCCCGGAGCGACATCTATTCGACCGGCATCATGCTTTACGAGATGCTGACCGGCGGGCAACCCTATGCGGGCGAGGTTCCCATCCAGGTCGCCTACCAGCACGTCAACGCGGCCGTCGCTCCGCCGTCGCTCGCTGTGCCCGGACTTGCCGCGGACGTGGACGAACTCGTCCAGTGGTGCACCGCGAAGGAACCCGAAGAGCGTCCTGTGGACGGTTCTGCACTTTTGTCGGAACTTCGGCATATCCGCACAACCTTGAGCGACGCTCAACTGGACATCGACCCGCCCGCCGCCAAGGCTGCAGGGCCGGAAGGGCAACAAGAAGCGGCCGGGGCCACCGCGGTAGTCGCCCCTTTCCCTGCTGAACGCACGGAGCCCCTGGAGCGCATCGGACGCCCGACGGAGATCATCTCGAACCAGCGCAATCCAACCACGGTGCTTCCACCGGCGGGATTCTCCGCCGGCGCCGCGGCTTTCGACATCCAGGTGCCACCGGACCGGGAACCCCTGGATCCGGCGGAAGCCCCGCCCAGCAAGCGTGACATCAAGCGCATGGAGCGCCAGGAAGAAAAGGACCGCGCCCGGGCGGCAGCTACGCCGTCGCGCTCTTTGCGGGAAGGCAATCCACGCCGTCGGGCAGTGATCTGGACCATTGTGGTCATTGTGCTGGCGATCCTGGCCACAGCGGCGGGCTGGTTCTTCGGCATGGGACCCGGCTCGCCCGGAACCATACCGGACACCAAGAACAAGACGGTTGCGGAGGCACAGCAACTGTTGAGAACCGCAGGATTCCAATCCGAGCCGAAAGACGTGTACGACGACGAAGTCACGGCGGGGTTGGCAGTTGGAACAGAGCCCGCATCCGGCCAGGTAGTCCGGAAGTTCCAAGCGGTGTCGCTCTTCGTCTCGAAGGGTCCGCAGTTGTTTCCGCTTGCCGCGATGACCGGCCTGACACTCGACCAGGCAAAAAATGCCCTTGGCGTGGCCGGGATGGCCCTCGGCAAAGTCACCGAACAGTATGACGACAAAGTGCCTTCGGGCACGGTCATCTCCCAGTCCCCGGCCCAGGACACCGCAGTCCGTCACGGCACTCCGGTGGCATTGGTGGTTTCCAAGGGACCGCAGCCCCTCCCCGTACCGGATGTCCGGGGCATGACCCAGCAAGCCGCCGTCAAAGCGATCAGCGATGCCGGATTGACCGCCAAAATTGCGCCGGAACCCGTCAACGACAAGAAGGTCCCCGCGGGAGCCGTTGTCAGCCAGACTCCTGCCAACGGCACCCTGGTCCGCGGCGACTCCGTCACCTTGACCCTGTCCAAGGGGCCGAAGATGGTGCACGTCCCGAACTTCATCGGCAAGCAGGCCGATGCCGCACGCAAAGCCTTGGAGTCGCTCGGATTCGAGGTCAAGATCAACAACATCCTGGGTGGCTTCTTCGGCACTGTCCGGGACCAGAACCCCGTGGACAGCGATGCGCCGGAGGGCTCCGTCGTCACACTGACCGTCGTGTAGGACGTGCCCATACAGGAAAGGCGATCCGGAACATCCCGGATCGCCTTTCCTGTATGCCAGCTTGCTGCTGGACTGCCCTTGGTGGGGGTTACCGCTTGGTGAGGGCTCCAGCCACCAGGAATGCCATCTCGAGGGATTGCATGTGGTTCAGGCGGGGATCGCACACGGACTCGTAGCGGTCCAGGAAGGCGTCCTGGTCAATGGGATCGGCGCCGCCGAGGCATTCCGCTACGTCGTCGCCGGTCATCTCCATGTGCAGGCCACCGGGTACCGTGCCCAAGGCGTGGTGGACTTCGAAGAACCCGCGGACTTCGTCCACGACGTCGTCGAAGTTGCGGGTCTTGTACCCGTTGGGTGAGGTGACAGTGTTCCCGTGCATGGGGTCCGTGACCCAGAGGACCTGTGCGCCGGAGGCCGTGACCTTCTCGACGACGGCGGGCAGCTTCTCGCGGATGTTCTTCGAACCCATCCGGGTGATGAAGGTGAGGCGGCCGGGCTCGCGGTTCGGGTCCAGCTTGTCAATGAGCCGCAGCGCGTCGTCTCCGGAGGTGCCGGGACCAAGCTTGACGCCGATCGGATTGCGGACGCGGGACAGGAAGTCCACATGCGCATGGTCGAGCTCACGGGTGCGTTCACCGATCCAGAGGAAGTGCCCGGAAGTGTCGTAGGGAAGTCCCGTGCGGGAGTCGATGCGCGTCAGGGCGCGCTCGTAGTCCAGCAGCAATGCCTCGTGGCTCGCGAAGAACTCCACGCGCTTGAGGGCTTCGAAATCGGCGCCGCAGGATGCCATGAACTTGATGGCGCGGTCGATGTCCCTCGCCAAGGACTCGTAGCGGGCATGGGCGGGGTTTTCGGTGAAGCCCTTGTTCCAGAGGTGCACCAGGCGAAGATCGGCGAAGCCGCCCTGCGTGAAGGCGCGGATGAGGTTCAGCGTGGAAGCCGAGGTGTGGTAGGCCTTCAGCATGCGGCTGGCGTCGTGGGCGCGGGACTCCGGGGTGAAATCGTAGCCGTTGACGATGTCGCCGCGGTACGCAGGCAAGGTCACGCCGTCGCGGGTTTCCTCGTTCGAGGACCGGGGCTTGGCGAACTGGCCGGCCATGCGGCCCATCTTGATGACGGGCATGGCCGCACCATAGGTGAGGACAACGGCCATCTGCAGGATGGTGCGGACCCGGGCACTGATCTTGTCGGCCGTGGCGTCTTCGAACGTCTCGGCGCAGTCGCCACCCTGAAGCAGGAATGCCTTGCCCTGGGCTGCAGCGGCCAAACGCTCGCGCAAGATGTCGACTTCGCCCGCGAAGACCAGCGGGGGAAGTACGGAGAGTTCCTTGACGGAGGCGTCGAAGACACCCCTGTCGGTCCAAGTAGGTTGCTGCGAGATAGGCAGCTGGCGCCAATCGTCCAAGCCGGGATAGTTTGCCGCGCCACTTTGCGCGGTGCTGGTCAGCGGGCTGCCCAGGGAACTGGTCAGGGGGCCGGTCACGGACGGTGCGGGGTTCGCGGATAGCTCAGTCACTCTCCAAGACTAGTTGCCTCGAGCGCTGTTCGGGGCACGGCTTCCGTAACCCTTATCCGCCGTCCGTCACACTTTCCCGGCTACTGTGCCGTCGCCGTCCTGCCCTGAACCGTTGCCGGGGAGGCGTCTGCCTTCTTCATCGGCGCCTGCTGGATTCGCTTCGCTTCCGCTAGCCGGCTCCGGAAGCTGCCCGGCCAGCCGTTGCTTGACGACGGCGGCGTATTCGTCAACGTATTCCTGCCCGGAGAGCCGCATGAGTTCGTACATGATTTCGTCGGTCACGGCGCGTTGAACGGAATGGTCTTCCTCTTGGCCGTAGTACCGGCTGAAGTCCAACGGCTGCCCGAAAATGATCCCGATCCGGCGGATGTTGGGCAAACGCTTGCCGATCGGTTGGACTTTTTCGGTGCCGATCATCGCGACGGGAACAACGGGCACGCGGGTTTGGAGCGCAAGTTTGGCGACCCCCACTTTGCCCCGGTAGAGCCTGGCATCGGGACTGCGGGTGCCCTCCGGGTAGATGCCCAGGAGGCCGCCGCCGGCCAGGACGTCCCTGCCGGCCTGCAAGGACAACTCGGACGCGGCCCCGCCCGAACGGTCCATCGGCAACTGGTTGGTGAGCCTGAAGAACGTGGCCGTAAGCCTGCCTTTGAGCCCGGTACCCGTGAAGTACTCGGACTTGGCGAGGAAACTGACGCGCCGGGGCACCATCACCGGCATGAAGATCGAGTCTGAAAAGGACAAATGATTGGAAGCGAGAATCGCGGCGCCATCGTGGGGGACATTGTCGAGGCCCTTGACCCAGGGGCGGAACAGCAATTTGAGAAGCGGACCCAAAAAGATCCGCTTCATGACCCAATAGAACACGTTGGTTCCTCTCCGGGGCGGCGTCTGCAAGGCGTCCGGACGGTCCCGGCCCGCATTCAGAAGCCACCCTACTCCAGTGAGAAATGTCCCGAACAGTGACACGATGGACTCATCACGGAAAGCAGTGCCGCCAACAGAGTAGCCTCGGAGTCATCATGAACACTCTCCCCGATCCCTCGCCATACGCCAGCGACTTCACCGGTAGTGGACCCAGCATCGGTGTCGTGATGAGCCACGGCTTCACGGGCAGTCCGCACAGCATGCGCCCCTGGGCCGAGTACCTGGCGGCCGAAGGCTACGCCGTCCGACTCCCCCTCCTTCCGGGCCATGGGACCACGTGGCAGGACATGGCCACGCGGCACTGGCAGGAGTGGCACCATACGGTGGATGCCGCGTATCTCGAGCTCCAGGCCGAGTGCGACTTCGTCTTCGCCGCCGGCCTGTCGATGGGAGGGACACTGGCCCTCCGGATCGCGGCTACGCGGCCCGTCGCCGGTACCGTCGTCGTCAATCCGGGACTGGTGATCGATGATCCCCGCGCCGCCATGGTCGGCATCCTGAAGCACGTCATGAAATCCACCCCGGCCATTGCCAACGACATCCTCAAGCCGGGCATGGACGAGGGGGCATACCCCAGGACTCCGGTCGCCGCTGCCCATGAGTTGAAGAAGATGTACAAGGACACCATCACCCTGCTCCCCCGGATTTCCGCTCCCGTACGCGTCTTCCGTTCCTCCGTGGACCACGTCGTTTCGGATCGCAGCATCAAGCAGTTGAAGGAGCGCGTCACAGCTTCGATGGAGTTCAGCACCTTGCAGAACAGCTACCACGTGGCCACGCTGGACAACGATGCCCTGGAGATATTCCGGGGCTCGGCCGAATTCATCAGGAAAACGATGGCAGGACTGACAAGCAGTTCCGCCCCTGCCGGCCAGTCCGGCATCGAGCTCCGGGATTCACCCCATGAATAGGCCAGGGCCTGACTCCCCCGACCAGAGCGCAAACAAGGACGACGACGCCGTCTGGCTCGATTTGGTGGCCCGGCTCGAGTCGATGCCTTCCTCGGCCCTGGACGAAGCGCCGACGGCGGAGGAGCCCACCAGCGATTCCGGAACAGATGCGGGTACGGGTCCGGACGACGTTCCCGGCCGATCGTCGTCCCGTTCCTTCCAAGACTTCGATCCTCTTGGCTTGTCCAAAAGGGCCGCTGCCGAAGAACCCGCGAGCAGCGCGGAGCCCGGTCCACGCGACTACGACGTCGAGGATGAGAACGGCTTCGTCCCTGAGGACCCGCCGAGCCTGGCCGGCACCGAACCCCTGACCATGCTCGCCTGGCTCGGAGCCGTGGGCGGCCCGCTTGCCCTGCTGTTCACCGCCATGTTCTGGCGCTCGGCACCGCTCCTCGCCGTGATGGGCATCCTCGCGACCTTCCTGGCATCGGTCGTGTACCTCATCATGAAGCTGCCGCAGGAGAAAGACGAGAACGACGACGGCGCCCGCGTCTAAGCGGGCTGCCGCACTGCGCATCCCCTCGCGGCCGAGCCCGCACTAGCCGCGCGCCCTGCCGCTGACCCGGGACAGGTCGGCAGCGCCGATCATCCCCGCCCGCGGTCCCAGCGCGGCAAGCTTGATGGCGGCCGCGGGGCGGAAACCGCGGCCGGTGAGGTTCCGGGTGAATGCTGTCCGCGCAGGGCCGACAAGAAGCTCACCGGCGTCGCACAGCCCGCCGCCGATGACAAACGTTCCCGGGTCGAGCGCGGCCGCCAGGTTCGCCAGGCCAAGCCCGAGCCAGTGCCCCACTTCTTCCAAGAGCTCCCTCGAAGCGGAGTCCCCGGCTTTTGCCCGCTCGGTCACGGTAACGCCCGTGATGTTCTCGGCCAAGCCACCGGCAGCCTTGAGCAATTCGTAGGCGACCGGTGAATTCCGGAGGGCAAGCTCCCGGGCTTCCCTGCCGAGCGCGTTACCTGAGGCATATTGCTCCCAGCAGCCGCGGTTGCCGCATTCGCAGCGATGTCCGCCGGGAACCACGATCTGGTGGCCGAACTCCCCTGCCACGCCGAACCGCCCACGTTCCACCCGTCCGTCCATGACCATGGCACCACCGATGCCGGTGCCGAGCGTGATGCAGACGAGGCGGCTCTCCCCAAGACCGGCGCCGAAGCGCCATTCAGCCCAGGCAGCAGCATCGGCGTCGTTGGTGACAAGGACCGGGCGCCTCAGCAGGCTCTGCAGGTTTTCGCGCAGCGGCTCGTTGCGCCAGGCGAGATGCGGGCTGAACAGCACCGTGCCGCCGTCGAGATCCATCCAACCGGCGGCGCCGATCCCCACGGAGCCAATCCGGTGGCTTTTGCCCAGCTCCTGGACAAGCTCGACGATCACCTGCTCTACCGCGCGGGCGTCGTTGCCGGGCGTGGAGCGCCGCGCTTCCTCGACTACGTGGCCCGAGGGATCCACGACTCCCGCTGCCACCTTCGTGCCGCCGATGTCGATCCCGATCGCCAGCCCCCTGCGGCCAAGATGGGAACGGCGCGCGGCCCATGGCACCGATTCCCAACGCGGGCCTCCGTGCGTGGAGCCGGGGCGCCGGCCGGTTGCAGTTGAACCGGACCAGGAAATCTTCCGAACTCTTGCCGGAGACTGGTCGTTGGATGAATTCAGGGGCATGTCGCCATCCTA
This sequence comes from Arthrobacter sp. NPDC058127, assembly GCF_042884555.1. Classification (NCBI taxonomy): domain Bacteria; kingdom Bacillati; phylum Actinomycetota; class Actinomycetes; order Micrococcales; family Micrococcaceae; genus Arthrobacter; species Arthrobacter sp. NPDC058127. The sequence goes on from NZ_JBHVTT010000014.1 coordinate 85,900, forward strand.
TTCCGAGTGCCGCATATGTACTGACATGGACACTGTGTGGACGGAGTGTCCGCACGCCCGCATTGGAGGAATCCCCCGCTTCACGTAAAGTTACTCATCAGTAACTTGAGTAAGGTGAATTGCGCCACACCCATTACTTGGCCGTATAGAGTTAGAGCAGCCCCGCAATGGTCTGTTGATATCGAAGGAGCTATCGTGCGTGAATTCAGTGTTCCGCCCCTGGTGAATGTTGCCCCCGAAACCAACATTACGGACCTCGTGGTTCGTCAGGCCGCCAAGCCATCCAATCCGGCACTGTTTGCCAAGCTCAACAGCGCCGGCCAATGGCAGGACATCCGGGCAACGGACTTCCTCAAGGACGTGTCGGCCCTGGCCAAAGGCCTGGTCGCCAACGGCGTCAGTGTGGGCGACCGCGTGGGCATCATGTCAAGGACCCGTTACGAATGGTCCCTCGTGGACTTCGCCGTTTGGTTCGCAGGCGGTATTTCCGTGCCGATCTATGAAACATCGTCGCCGTCGCAAGTGGCCTGGAACCTCGGCGACTCCGGCGCTGTTGCCGCATTCGCCGAGTCCGCACACCACGAGGACGTCATCCGCCAGGCCGTCACGGCTGAAGGCCTCGGCTCTGTCGCCCATGTCTGGCAGCTTGAAGGCGGCGGCCTTGATGCCCTTCGCAGCTCCGGCAGCGGTGTCAGCGACGAGGAACTCGAGGCCCGCCGCAGCAGCGCCGTGCTTGCCGACGTCGCAACGATCATCTACACCTCCGGCACCACGGGCCGCCCCAAGGGTTGCGAACTCACGCACGGCAACTTCGTTGAGCTCTCGGAGAACGCCTTGGCTTCCCTCGGCGACGTCGTCAACGAGAACGCCAAGACCATCATGTTCCTCCCACTGGCCCACGTCTTTGCCCGTTTCATCTCGGTCCTGGCCGTCGCCACCGGTGCCCAGGTGGCACACACTCCGGATATCAAGAACCTGTTGGCGGACCTGCAGAGCTTCCAGCCGTCCTTCATACTTGCTGTTCCCCGTGTCTTCGAGAAGGTGTTCAACTCGGCCCTCACCAAGGCCGAGGACGGCGGCAAGGGGGCTATTTTCCACAAGGCAGTGGACACGGCGATCGCCTACTCCAGGGCGCAGCAATCCGGATCCGTCGGCTTGGTGCTGAGGCTCAAGCACGCAGTCTTCGACCGTTTGGTGTACGGGAAGCTTCGCGCTGCGATGGGTGGCCACGTCAGCCACGCCGTCTCCGGCGGCGGCCCGCTCGGCGAACGGCTGGGCCATTTCTTCCACGGTATCGGCTTGCAGATCCTGGAAGGTTACGGCCTGACAGAGACCACGGCACCCATTTCAGTCAACACCCCGTCCCTGATCAAGATCGGCACGGTGGGAGCCCCGCTTCCCGGCAATGCGGTCAAGATCGCCGACGACGGCGAAATCCTCGCCAAAGGCGTGTGCGTCATGAAGGGCTACTTCAAGCGGGATGACCTCGCCGCGGAAACCTTCGTGGACGGGTGGTTCCGCACGGGCGACATCGGCGAACTGGATGAGCAGGGTTTCCTGAAGATCACGGGGCGCAAGAAGGAAATCATCGTCACGGCCAGCGGTAAGAACGTCGTACCGGCCCTTTTGGAAGACCAGATCCGCGCAGACGCCTTGGTGTCGCAGGTCCTTGTCATCGGCGACAACCGGCCCTTTATCGGCGCGCTGGTCACCCTCGACGAGGAAGCCCTGCCGGGCTGGCTGGAGCGTCACGGCCTTCCCGCGTCCACTACGACGACGGCCGCCGCGGACAACGCCCTCGTCCGGGCAGCCGTCCAGGAACTGATCAGCCACGCGAACCAGTCCGTCTCGCATGCGGAGGCGATCAAGTCATTCCGGATTGTGCCGTCCGACTTCACCGAGGCTTCCGGGCACCTCACGCCGTCGTTGAAGGTCAAGCGCGCCCAGGTTATGAAGGACTTCGACGCCGTGATCGAGGAAATGTACTCGGCACCCAAGGCGTCCTGACACACCGCGTCCCGACACATCAGTCAAAACAACAGGAAGGTCCCGGGCTTTTGAGCCCGGGACCTTCCTTCTTGCGTGCTCCGCGGAGGAGCGGGCCGCTACTCGACCACGATCAACAGATCGCCGCCCTGGACCTGCTCCACGTTGTTGATGGCGAGGCGCGAGACCGTGCCGGCCACCGGCGTCGTGATGGATGCCTCCATCTTCATCGCCTCAATGGTCGCGACAGTGTCACCCGCCTTGACGGCGTCGCCTGCTTTGACGGTCAAGGTCACAGCGCCGGCGAACGGCGCCGCGACCTGGCCGGGCTGGGACGCATCTGCTTTCTCCGCAGCCTTCACGTTGCTGACGACCGACTTGTCGCGAACCACCACGGGACGGGACTGGCCGTTGAGCTTGCACATGACGGTGCGCATGCCCTTTTCGTCAGGCTCCGAAACTGCTTCCAAGGAGGCGATGAGGCGCACGCCCTTTTCGAGCTCCATGACGTGTTCGGCACCGAGCTGGAGACCGTAGAGGTAGTCGCGGGTGTCAAGCACGGACAGATTGCCGTAAGTGTCCACGCTCTTGAGGTAGTCCTTGGTGGGACCTGCGAACAGCAGCCGGTTCAGCGTCCTCTGGCGCGACTTGGAATCGCCCTTGAGCGCCGCGCTGTCCTCGGCACTGAGTTCGACGTCGCGGACCTTGATGCTGCGGCCCTGGAGCGCCTTGGTGCGGAACGGCTCCGGCCATCCTCCAGGAGGATCTCCCAGTTCACCCGACAGGAAGCCGATGACGGAGTCCGGGATGTCGTAGTTCTGCGGGTTCTCGTTGAAGTCCGCGGGATCTGCGTGGATTCCCACGAGGTGCAGCGCGAGATCGCCCACCACCTTGGAGGACGGCGTCACCTTGACCAAGCGTCCCAAGATACGGTCCGCGGCGGTGTACATGTCCTCAATGGCTTCGAAACGCTCGCCCAGGCCCAGCGCGATGGCTTGCTGGCGCAGGTTGGACAACTGGCCACCCGGGATTTCGTGCTGGTAGACCCGGCCTGTGGGACCGGGAAGCCCGGACTCGAACGGCGCGTAGACCCGGCGGACAGCTTCCCAGTAGGGCTCCAGGGAGCTGACGCTGGCCAGGCTGAGCCCGGTGTCGCGCGGGGTGTGTGCCAAGGCCGCCACAAGGGCCGACGCCGACGGCTGGCTCGTCGTGCCAGCCAGGGACGCTGACGCGACGTCGACCGCGTCCACGCCGGCTTCCACGGCTGCCAGCAGGGTTGCCAGCTGGCCACCTGCGGTGTCGTGGGTGTGCAGGTGTACCGGTAGGTCGAAACGTTCACGCAAGGCGCTGACAAGCTTGGCTGCGGCGGCGGGGCGAAGCAGGCCGGCCATGTCCTTGATGGCGAGGATGTGCGCACCGGCGTCGACGATCTTCTGGGCGAGGTCGAGGTAGTAGTCGAGGGTGTACAGGTTCTCGTTCGGGTCGAGGAGATCGCCGGTGTAACAGAGTGCCACCTCGGCTACCGCAGTGCCGGTGGCCCGAACCGCGCGGATGGCCGGGGCCATCTGGTTGACGTCGTTGAGGGCGTCGAAGATGCGGAAGATGTCGATGCCCGTTGCCGCGGCCTCGTTGACGAATGCCTCGGTGACTTCCTCCGGGTAGGGCGTGTACCCAACCGTGTTACGGCCACGGAGCAGCATCTGCAGGCAGACATTGGGCAGCGCCTTGCGCAGGGCGGCCAGACGGTCCCAAGGATCCTCGCCGAGGAAGCGCAGGGCGACGTCGTAGGTTGCACCGCCCCAGGCTTCGACCGACAGCAGCTCGGGCAGCAGCGCGGAGACCGCAGGGCCGGCCGCGACGAGGTCGCGTGTACGGACGCGGGTGGCAAGCAGCGACTGGTGGGCATCGCGGAAGGTGGTGTCCGTGACGGCCACGGCCTGCTGCTCGCGCAGCGCCTTCGCAAAGCCCTCAGGTCCCAACTCCTGCAGCTTCTGGCGCGAGCCGGCCGGTGCTACGGTCCCTGCAACCGCCGGGAGCTTGGCTGCGGGGTCCGAGTGGACCTTGAGTTCGCCGTTGGGCTTGTTGACCGTCACATCGGCCAACCAGGTCAGGAGTTTGGTGCCGCGGTCCGCGGAGACGTGGGACTTCAGCAGTTCCGGGCGCTTGTCGATGAAGTCGGTCGCCACGTTGCCGGCAATGAAGTCGGGATCGGCAAGGACTGCCTGGAGGAAGGGGATGTTGGTGGACACACCACGGATCCGGAACTCAGCCAGACCGCGCCGGGCGCGGGCCACTGCAGCCGGGTAGTCGCGTCCGCGGCAGGTCAGCTTGACCAGCATGGAGTCGAAGTGGGGGCTGATCTCGGCACCCGAGTAGACGGTGCCGCCGTCGAGACGGACACCGGCGCCACCCGCGGAACGGTAGCCGGTGATCCTTCCGACGTCGGGCCGGAAGCCGTTAGCGGGATCTTCCGTGGTGATGCGGCACTGCAGCGCGGCACCTTTGATAAATACCGACTCCTGGCTCAAGCCGAGGTCTGCGAGGGTCTCGCCCGAAGCGATGCGCATCTGCGCCTGGACGAGGTCCACGTCCGTGATTTCCTCGGTGACCGTGTGCTCAACCTGGATGCGTGGGTTCATCTCGATGAAGACGTGCTGGCCGGCGCGTTCGCCCTCGGTGTCCACCAGGAACTCGACCGTTCCGGCGTTGACGTAGTTCAGGGCCTTCGCGAAAGCCACGGCATCCCGGTAAAGGGCCTGGCGGATGGATTCGTCAAGGTTGGGGGCCGGAGCGATTTCCACCACTTTCTGGTGGCGGCGCTGCAGGGAGCAGTCGCGCTCGAAGAGGTGCATGACGTTACCCTCTGCATCGGCCAGGATCTGGACCTCGATGTGACGGGGACGCAGCACTGCCTGCTCCAGGAACATGGTGGGATCGCCGAAGGCAGCGTCCGCCTCGCGCATGGCCGACTGGAGTGCTTCCGGGAGGTCCTCGCGGGTCTCCACCCGGCGCATGCCACGGCCACCGCCACCGGCGACGGCCTTGGCGAAGATCGGGAATCCGATCTCGTCGGCCGCGGCGATGAGCTCGTCGACGTCGCGGGACGGGGCGCTGGACTTCAGGACCGGCACGCCGGCCTTGCGGGCGGCCTCGAGTGCGGCAACCTTGTTGCCGGCGAGTTCCAGCACCTCCGCCGGCGGGCCCACAAAAGTGATGCCTGCGTCTTGCGCTGCCCGTGCGAGGTCCGGGTTTTCGGACAGGAATCCGTAGCCCGGGTAGATTGCGTCTGCACCCGCTTCCTTGGCGACACGGACGATCTCGTCCACGTCAAGGTACGCGCGGACCGGATGACCCTCCTGGCCGATCAGATAAGCCTCATCAGCCTTCTGCCGGTGGATCGAATTGCGATCCTCATACGGGAAGACCGCTACGGTCTTGGCGCCGAGTTCGTAGCCAGCGCGGAAGGCCCTGATCGCGATTTCGCCGCGATTAGCCACCAGAATCTTGGAAAACATGCTTCTCCTGCATCATTGCGGGTGTAACGGTCGGTGGTCACAGTGTGTAAGACCTCCATACCCAAACACAAATCTTTGTGGTGACAGTCACACGGGAATTCGTCACGAGCAGTGTACCTTCGCGCACGATGCAGCTTCACGTGCTAATAAGCCAGCGAAGTAATAGTCCGTCAAAGCCGCTCCGGGCCGATAAGGCAGGAATCGGCGGCCACTCAACATATGATGTTGAAGGGCAGCGGCAGAGCCCCGGTTCCGGCAAGGCCGGAATATAAGCACCGCGACACGGCAACCGGCGTTAGGTTTTGGGTTTTCAAGTGCAAGTAGTCAGCATCAGCAGCCTCAAAGGCGGCGTGGGCAAGACATCCGTAACCACTGGGCTGGCCTCGGCCGCACTGGCCGCAGGCATCCCTACCCTTGTTGTGGACCTGGATCCCCACGCCGACGCCACCACGGCCCTCGGCGTCCAGGCCGGCGACCAGCTCGACATTGGCCGCATGCTGAAGAACCCCCGCAAGGCGAGGCTCTTGGACAACGTGGTCAGCAGCGGCTGGGTTGACCACCCCCGCGGCAATGGTGGAGGGACGGCCCTTGATGTCGCCGTCGGATCCGCCTACACCGGAATCTATGATCGGCCGGATCTTGGGCGCCGCGATCTCCGCCGCCTGACCGCGGTCCTTGCCACGGCCGAAAAGTACGAGCTGGTACTCGTAGACTGTCCACCTTCCCTCAACGGCCTCACCCGTATGGCCTGGAGCGCGAGTGACCGCGTGGTCCTCGTCGCCGAACCAGGGCTCTTCTCGGTAGCCGGCACGGAACGCACCATGCGCGCCATCCAACTTTTCCGCCAGGAGTTCGCTCCCCAACTGGCTCCTGCGGGCATTGTTGCCAACCGGGTCCGGCCCGCCTCGTCCGAGCACACGTTCCGGCTCGCTGAGATGGAGTCGATGTTCGGCGAGCTCTTGCTGGCACCGCATATTCCGGAGCAGGCTAATTGGCAGCAAATCCAGGGGGCCGCCCACGCTGTACACCACTGGCCTGGCGACTCTGCCAAGAACACTGCCAAGCTGTTTGACACGCTCCTGGAGAATATGTTCTCCTCCCACAACGGCACGCGGGAGCGCCGCAAGCGCTGACGGGGAATCTGCGGGGCGCAAGGTACCCCTTCGAGAATCGCAATGAAGCCGCCTTCCGGTTGGAAGGCGGCTTCATCGGTCTTCAGCGGCAGCTCGCGGCGATCCCGACGGCGGTTCAGCCGGTGCGGCGCGCGGAGCGGCGCTTACTGAGTTCGTCGTCGGGAAAGGACTGTTCTACAGCGTGCTCGCTCGGGAGCGCAGCAAGGCTGCCCTCGACTTCGCGCCAAACGCGTCCGACTGCGATGCCGAATACGCCCTGGCCACCCTGTACCAGATCAATGACTTCGTCCGCGGAAGTACATTCATAGACACTCGCGCCATCGCTCATGAGCGTGATTTGCGCTAGGTCTTCCACTCCGCGTTCACGCAAATGCTCAACGGCCGTGCGGATCTGCTGGAGGGACACACCTGTGTCCAGGAGGCGCTTGACGACTTTGAGAACCAGGATGTCGCGGAAGCCATAAAGCCGCTGCGATCCGGAACCGGCTGCGCCCCGCACGGCGGGTTCAACAAGTCCTGTACGTGCCCAGTAGTCCAACTGGCGGTAGGTAATCCCTGCCGCCTTGCACGCGGTTGGACCACGGTAGCCGGCATCTTCGTCCAGGACCGGAAGGTCCTCGGTGAAAAGCAGACCCTGGGCACCGCTTGCGGGTACAGCAATGCCTGTCGAGGCCTGCTTTAGCTCGCCTGCTTCGCCTTTGGGACTCACGTGACCCTCCTTGTCAGAAGTTCCCTTGGGGATGGTGCATACGGGGGCAACACGAAAGGGGGAAATGCACTCGTGTAATTTCAGCGCGTCCGCACCTTTCAGTGTGACCTGCGCGGGTCCTGTACGCAACGGGAACTTGATATCTTCGACGTTAGGCGTGCCGGGGCCTCAGGTCAAAGACGTCCGGACCATTTTCAGATCGTGTCGAATCTTTCACCCTCAACTTTAACCTTAGGCTGCCTTCAGCCTTCGAAATCCTCTGGCTCTACATCGTCCAGGAATTCCCGGAAGCGGCGAAGTTCCCGTTCCTCGTCAACTTCGGGACCCGGCTCGGTGTCTTCGCCTTCGTCGTGTTCAGTGATCCGGACGCCGGCTTCTTCCATCACGGCGTCTGCACACCAGATGCGGCATTTTGCCCGCAACGCAAGCGCCAGCGCATCGGAAGCGCGGGAACTCACCACAGTGCCGTCGTCGAACTGGAGCTGACCGTAGAAGATGTTGTCCTCGACCGCGACGATGTTCACGCTGATGATCGTGTGGCCGAGTGCTTCAACGACGTCGATCATCAAATCGTGGGTCATCGGCCGGGGCGGCACCACGCCTTGCTGGGCCAGGGCGATGGCGCTGGCTTCGGGTGTGCCGATCCAGATCGGAACGTGGCGTTCCCCGTGCATCTCACGCAGGAGGACCAAAGGCTGGTTTGAAGGCAGTTCAATCCGCACTCCAACGATCTCGACCTCAATCATCATGCGTCCATACGGGAGATACGGTCCTGCACCAAGGCTCGATGCAGGCTGAGGCAGAGTTCACTGATTTCCCGGGCGGCTTCCGCGGCCCTGGATTGCGATGCCACGTCCTTGCGGGACGTCAAAGGCGCGACGACCCGCTCCACCAAGCCGAATTCGCGCTCGGCTGCCGCTTGGAACGGACGGAGGTGCCTCGGCTCAAGTCCGTGGCTTTCGAGCTGCACGCACGCGCGCGCCACTTGCAGGGCATGTTCGTCGAATTTGCCGTTGACATGGCTGATGAGCCCAAAACTAAGGAGGGACTGCAAGAGCGGGACGCTCGCCCCGGATTCCGTTCGCAGCTGTTCCTCGCTCAAGGCGCGTGCGCGGCCCTGCAGCTCGGCCGCAAGCTCGTCCGAGACAATCCGGGGGGAAACCGACACCCCCGGCGGGAGGTTTTCGGGACGCTCGCCACGATCGATCGCGTCCAGGTAATCCTTGATGACCTTGAGGGGCAGGTACTGGTCACGCTGGAGCGCCAGGACGAAACGCAGACGCTCCACGTCGCTTTCGGCGTATTGCCGATAGCCGGCGGGCGTGCGCTTCGGATTGATCAATCCCTTTTCCTCGAGAAAACGGATCTTGGACGCCGTCATGGTGGGAAAGTCGTCGCTGAGTTGAGCGAGGACCTCTCCGATGTTGAGGACCTGCGGTCCTCGCCGTTCCGGCTGGGGCAGTGCCACAGGCGTACCCGGAATCAGTCTTGGCCTGCTGCGCGGGCAGGGCTCAGGTAGTAGGTGAGGCGGAACTTACCGATCTGGACCTCGCTGCCGTTCTTGAGCAGGACGTTGTCCACCCGGTCTTGGTTGACGTAAGTGCCATTGAGGCTTCCGGTGTCCACCACTTCGAAGCCCTCGGGGGTGCGCACGAATTCCACGTGCTTGCGCGAAACCGTCACGTCATCCAGGAAGATGTCCGCATCCGGGTGGCGACCAGCCGTTGTGGTGTCAGAATCCAGGAGGAACCGCGCTCCCGCATTCGGGCCGGTGTGGGCAATCAGCAAGGCCGAGCCAGGAGGCAATGCCTGCACCGCGGCGCGCTCCTCGGCCGCCAGCGGCGGCCGGGCATCCGGCTCGTGGTGGCGCACAGGCGTGAGCTGGATTGAGGTGGTCTCCGAGGTTGGCTGTTCTACAGCACCGTGCTCGTCCCGGGCGTGGTTCCGCTTGCCGCCAACCATGGAAATCCTCCTCATCCGCCGGCAGTTGACAAAACTACCGGTTACGCAACTGCCCGGTTCCCCCGGGCCAAACAGGTCGCTGGCCCGCCGCCGTCGCTCCCCTGTTCCGGGGAGAACCGACTTGGCGGGCCAGATACCATTTAGCCTACCTGTTGTTCGTACTCTGATGCACTGAGAAGGGTCTCGATGGCGTCAGCTTCCGAAAGCTTTACTTCGAACAGCCAGCCGTCACCGTAGGGATCCGAGTTGATCAGGGCAGAGTCGGTGTCGAGAGCCTCGTTGCGGGAAACAATTTCGCCGCTGACCGGGGCGTATATGTCGCTCACGCTCTTCGTGGATTCGACTTCACCCACGACGTCGTTGCCCTTCACGGCGGTGCCGGGCTCGGGCAGCTGGGCGTACACGACATCGCCGAGTGCATCCTGGGCGAAGTCCGTGATGCCGACGCGCACGACGCCGTCTGCATTCGGGGCACTGACCCATTCATGTTCGGCGGTGTAGGAAAGATCGGCAGGAATGTTGCTCATGAGTCGCCTTTCATCGGGACATTTCGGACCACGACGGCGGCCCGGTCATCCGGCCACCGCTGAAAGTATAAGCACATCCATGCCCCCTCCCCACAGGTGTCTGGAATGATTGGAAGCAGACTTGAGCCGCATAGTCCTGCAACGCCGTCGGAGGAGCGCGATCATGCCGGAACTGCCCGAAATCACCGCCTTGACCGACTTTCTGGACGAGCACCTGTCCGGGGCACGCCTCACGCAGTTGCATCTGCCATCGGCGTTCGCCCTGAAACTGGCGGATGTTCCCCATGAATTGCTGGTCGGGCGGACCGTCGAATCCGTCGGCCGACGGGGGAAGTTCCTCGTTTTCGAGATGGTTGCCGTATCCCAGAGCGCCGATGCGGAGCCCATCTACTTGGTGGTCAGTTTCGCGAAGTCCGGCTGGCTGTGGTTCGCCGACAACCAACCGGAAACTGAAGCGACCGCGACAGTCGGCTACTTCGCCGCGCAATTGGACTTTTCGAACAATGGCCACGATTACGACGTCACCCTTGCCGACACGGGCACCTGGAAGGGCTTGGCCCTCTTCATCGTTCGTCAGCCCGAGGAAGTCCATGGCATTGCCGAGCTCGGCCCGGATCCCCTCGATCCGGCCTTCGGATTGGAGCAGTTCAGCAGGCTTCTCACGAAGAGGCAGCAGGTCAAGGGGGTCCTGAAGAACCAGAAACTCATCGCAGGTATCGGGAACGCCTACAGTGACGAAATCCTCCACGCAGCGAAGTTGTCTCCGGTTGCCCACGCTTCGTCGCTGGAGCCGGAGGAGGTGGACCGCCTCTTCACCACGATGAAGGACATACTCGCGGGAGCGGCCCGGGAATTCGCAGGCAAGCTGCCCGACGAACTGAAGCCCGCCAAGAAAGCCTCGATGCGCGTGCACGGCAGGACCGGAGAACCGTGTCCGGTTTGCGGGGACATCGTACGGGAGGTTGCCTTCGTGGGGACTTCCCTGCAGTACTGTCCCACGTGCCAGACCAACGGCGAGATCCTGGCCAAACGCGGCAGCAGCGAAGCCTCCTGAACCCCGGGGAAGCCCGCCACAGCCCTTGAAAAACAGGTGGCGGGCTTCCTTGCGGTTCGCCTAGGCGACCGGTGACGCTTCCGGTTCGCGTACGACGTCGGGGGCTGCTTGCGGCGCGGAAGCGGACTGCGCCGCTCCCCCACGCCGGGCCGCTGTCGCGGCGGCGATCATGACGACAAAGGCCGCTACGGTGATGGCGGCACCGGCCCAGATCGGCGAGGTGTAGCCCAGGCCCATGGTGATGGTGACGCCGCCCAGCCAGGCGCCGAGGGCGTTGCCCAGGTTGAAGGCGCCGATATTCGCGCCGGAGGCGAGGGTGGGCGCGGTGGTGGCAAAGTGCATGACGCGCATCTGCAGGCCCGGCACGGTAGCGAAGCCGAAGCCGCCCATGAGTGCCAGCGAGAACAGGGTGGCCACCGGGCTCGCGGCGGTGAGCGCGAAGAACACGAGCACCAGCGTCAGGCCCGCGAGGATGACCATGAGTGTTTTGTCGATGGATTTGTCGGCCGCTTTGCCCCCGGCGATATTGCCGACGAACAACCCGGCACCAAACAGGACGAGGAGCCAGGGAACGGCGTGGGGATCGAATCCGGAGACCTCGGTCAGGGTGAAGGCAATGTAGGTGAAGGCACCGAACATGCCGCCGAAGCCGAGAATCGTGACGATGATGGACAGCCACACCTGGCTGGATTTGAAAGCACCAAGCTCGCTGCGGAGGCTACTGGTCGCGGCCCCTTCCTTGGTGCGCGGGACCATGAGGGCGATGCCGATGAGCGCGACAACGCCGATGATGGTGATAGCCCAGAACGTGGACCGCCAGCCGAAGTTCTGGCCGAGGAACGTTCCGAAGGGAACACCCAGCACGTTGGCGGCGGTGAGCCCCGTGAACATGATGGCAATGGCTCCCGCCTTCTTGTGGGCCGGGACCAGGCCGGCTGCGACCACTGAGCCGATACCGAAGAAAGCTCCGTGGCAGAGTGCGGCGACAATGCGCCCTATCAGCATGGCCGGGTAGCTGTCCGCGATGGCGGAGAGGAAGTTGCCGGCGATGAAGAGGACGAGGAGCCCGATGAGCACAGGCTTGCGGGGCAGGCGGGTCACGGCCGCCGTCACAAGGAGGGCGCCGACAACGACGCCCAGCGCATAGCCGGTGATGAACCAGCCGGCGGCCGCTTCGCTGACTCCGAAGTCGGTGGCAATCTCGGGCAAGAGGCCCATGATGACGAACTCGGTCAGGCCAATGCCGAATCCGCCGAGGGCAAGGGCGATCAACCCTGCAGGCATGTTGTTGCTCCTTTGTGGGGATGGATTCCCGTGAGACTGGAAGTGCGCCGCCGAGAACCGTAGAATATTAGTTGCAGACGCTGCATACATAGTTGCACACGCCATGTAATTGCGCAAGCAACTACTTTGCGTGCGTCTGGATTCTTCATCAATCGGCAGGAGTTTCGGGAGACATGGGCATCAAGGACGACGCCGTTGAGGTGCGCGCGCAGGGGTGGCGGACTCTCGCCGCTCTGCACGGCCATATCGAGGCAGCACTGGAGAAAGCGCTGCAGTCCGCCGCGGATCTTTCAGTGGTTGAGTACACGGTGCTTGACGCATTGAGCCGCCAGGACGGTTGGCACATGCGGATGCAGCAGCTCGCGAGGGCAACAGCACTGTCCAGCAGCGCGACGACGCGCTTGGTGAACCGGCTTGAAGACCGCGCACTGCTGACCAGGATCCTGTGCGCTGACGACCGACGCGGCATCTACACGGAGCTTACCGAGGCCGGCCAGAAGCTGTTGCTGGCGGCTCGTCCGGTCCACGACGAAACCCTCGCGGAATCGCTGGCGGCCGCTGAATCGGTGCCGGAGCTCGAGCCGCTGGTGAAGGCGTTGGGGGCGCTGCAGGGGGCCTGAGGTTTGTTTCGCGTGCGGTGAGTCGCAAAACGACGAACCCCGCCGCTCCTCCAGTGGAACGGCGGGGTTTTGTTGTCTTTGGGACTGGGGGTTGCCTTTGGGGGCGCGTCAGACCTTCTTGACCACGCTGGACTTGAGCTGCATCGGGCCGAAGCAGTCCACTTTGCAGTCGATGTCGTGGTCCCCCACGCCGTTCACGAGGCGGATGTTGCGGACCTTGGTTCCGACCTTGATGGCCGTGGCGCTCCCCTTGACCTTGAGGTCCTTGATTACAGTGACCGTGTCCCCGTCCGCGAGCACATTGCCCACGGCGTCCTTAATCTCCGTGGACTCGTCTTCTGCCTCAACAGACGCGGCCGGCGACCATTCATGGGCGCACTCGGGGCAGACCAGCAAGGCACCCATCTCGTAGGTGTATTCGCTGGCGCATTCAGGGCAAGGGGGCAGGGTTTCACTCACCGTCCAATGATAGTCGGGGGTGGTCCAACACGTAGACGGAGACATGGGCACACTTAGACGCCTGACAAGAACCCCGAGATCTCGCGGAATTGAACACGTAGATCGGTACTGTCGACCACTTAATTCTTAGGTTTGACCACTGAGACGCCACATGTCGGCCATAGATTGCTGCTGTCCAAGAATCCGAAAGGTGGTGCATGAGCCGTGCAATTGCCGCTATGGGGCCTCGCCCTGGGATGGTTGCTCGTGGGCATATATCTTCGCTCGCCGAGGCTCTTCGCCCTGATGACAGTCTGCGCCCTACCTGGGCTGGCGGCGCGTGCAATGTCGACAATTCTCGCCGAACCCTTGCATTTGACGGCAAGCCAACAGACCGGGCTGAGCGTCTTCTCTTCTATCTGGATCTACCTGACGCTGATCCTTTTCGTAGGTATCCGGCGCATGGCAGGGCGCGGCTAAGGCTGCCGGCTTTTTGGAACCGACGCTTTCGAAAAGAAGGCGTGCATGCGCCATCCTGACCTTCTTTGGTTTGGGAAAGCGCTTGCGACACCGCGAGTCACGTCGTTTCAACGCCTTGGCCCGTCAAAGAAGGTCGGGACGGCGTGTTCAGGTCGGGCGAGAATCTCGGGAACTTCGTCGGATTCTGCCGGATCGCTCTCTTCGCCGAAGTTGCCCACCTTGTGATTTCGCGGGTCCGAAGTTTATCCATTCGAGTGATTGAGCAGAATCCGACATCCCGGCGCTGACGAGCCCTTCGGATGAGCAGAGTCCACCGCACTCACTGCAACATGAACGCTTAAACGCAAAAGCCGTGGGAACCCTAGAGTTCCCACGGCCTTCTGGTCGGGCTGACAGGATTTGAACCTGCGACCCCTTGACCCCCAGTCAAGTGCGCTACCAAGCTGCGCTACAGCCCGTCAGTCCTGCCGTTCTCCGCCTAGATTTTCACCTAAGCAGTCCGGCCGAACCACCTCAAAAAGCTTACACGATGTTCGAGGTTCTCAATGCCACCTTGGCGGGTGTCGTGTGTGATGCGCGTCTCAATTAGCGCTTCTTGCCGCGCTTTTCACGGACGCGCATGTTGACCTCGATCGGCGTGCCGTCGAAGCCAAAGGTTTCGCGCAGCCGGCGAGTGATGAACCGGCGGTATCCGGGATCGAGGAAGCCCGTGGTGAAGAGCACGAACTTCGGCGGACGGCTGGATGCCTGGGTGCCGAAGAGGATGCGGGGCTGCTTGCCGCCGCGGACCGGGTGCGGGTGGGCGGCCACGAGCTCGCCCAGGAACGCGTTGAGGCGTCCCGTGGGGATGCGCTTGTCCCAGCTCTCCAAGGCGAGGTCCAGCGCGGGCACCAGACGGTCCTTGTGCCAGCCGGTCTTGGCGGAGATGTTGACGCGCGGGGCCCATTCAACGTGTGCCAGGTCCTGCTCGATTTCACGCTCAAGGTAGCGGCGACGTTCGTCGTCGAGCAGGTCCCACTTGTTGAACGCGAGGACCAGCGCGCGACCCGACTCGATGGCGAGCTGCAGGATGCGGACGTCCTGTTCGCTGAGCACCTCGTCAACGGCGAGGAGCACGACGGCGACCTCCGCCTTTTCGAGCGCGGCCTGCGTACGGAGGGAAGCGTAGAAGTCCGCGCCCTGCGCCATGTGCTGGCGGCGGCGGATGCCTGCGGTGTCCACGAAGCGCCACGTGCGGCCGCCGAGTTCGATGAATTCGTCCACGGGGTCGCGGGTGGTTCCGGCGAGGGTATCGACAACGACGCGCTCGGAGCCGGCCAGCTTGTTCAGCAAGGAGGACTTGCCGACGTTCGGACGGCCGATAAGGGCAATACGGCGGGGACCGCCTGAGCGCTCGACGCCTTCTACCGTGGAGAACTCGGGCAGGGTGTCCATGACGTGGTCCAGGAGGTCGGCAACGCCGCGGCCATGGAGGGCGGACACCGGGTACGGCTCGCCGAAGCCAAGGCCCCAAAGCGTTGCCGAGTCGGCCTCCTGCGCAAAGTCGTCAACCTTATTGGCCACCATGATGACCGGCTTCTTGGACTTGCGCAGCATCTTCATGACGCCTTCGTCCGTAGCAGTGGCGCCAACGGCGGAGTCCACCACGAAAAGTACTGCGTCGGCCAGTTCCACGGCCATCTCGGCCTGCTCGGCGACGCGGGCGTGGATGCCCCTCGCGTCGTGTTCCCAGCCACCGGTGTCCACCAGCGTGAAGTTGCGGCCGTTCCAGTGAGCCGAGTACATGACGCGGTCACGGGTAACGCCCGGGGTGTCCTCGACGACGGCCTCGCGGCGGCCGAGGATGCGGTTCACCAGCGTGGACTTGCCGACGTTGGGGCGGCCAATGATGGCCAGGACCGGGTCAAGCTTGAGGGGGCCGTCTTCGCCTTCGTCGTCGTAGAGTCCGCTCAGCAGGGCGGCGTCGTCCTCGTCGAGGTCGTAGTCTGCCAGGCCCGCCCGGAGGGAGGCTGCGCGGAGTTCGGCTTCATCGTCGTCCAGGGCGGCGAGTTTTTCAGCCACCTGGTCGGTGCCGGTGGGCGTGTATTCGTCGTCGCCGGCTCCGATGTTGCCAGATTTGTGAGTCGTATCGCTCATTGCACTTTCCTTAGTGGTGATCTGCCGGCGTCCCGGCTACTTCTTCTTGGCGGTGCTGCATTGGCTGTGGGCCGGTTCATTTAGTCCCCCGGAAGGGACTGACCGGTGGTCTTGACGGCATCCTGGACGTGTCCAGCCAGCGCAGCGCGGATCTCCGCAGCCGCCCTGTCCATTGAAACACGCCCCGACTCGCCATTTCTGCGGGTCACATTCAAGGGGGCTCCGAAACTGACCTGCAGCTGGCGGCGCACTCTCGGAATGTAATCACGGTGTTCGTCTCCGATCCGCGTTCCGAGGATGGCCACGGGAATCACTGTGGCTCCGGTCATCAGCGCGAGCCATGCGACGCCGTTGCTGATGCTGCCGGCGGTGCCGCTCCCCCGCGTTCCTTCGGGGAGAATCCCCACGCAACGGCCGGCGTCGAGCACTTGCTTTCCGAGCTGGAGGGCCGAGCGGTCACCGGAGCGGTCGATGGAAATCTGCCCCGAGGCACGAAGCACCTTTCCCAGGAAACCCTTGAACATCTCCTTCTTGACCAGGATGTGCATGGGTCGTGGAGCCGCGCCGAACATCACCGGCCCGTCCAGGAAGCTGATGTGGTTGCCCGCGAAAATGACCGGTCCAGCTTTGGGAACATTGGAACGTCCCGTTATCGCGGTCCGGTACAGGACGTGGTCCAACAGCCAGCCAACAGGCCTGCTCCACATCATGGTCCAGCGTGCCGGGAGCCGGGCTTCAGTCACCGTAGATGACCTTGCCCACAATGTTCAGTGCCGTTTCGACGGTTTCTTCGAAGTCCAGCTCCGAGGAATCCAGCGTCACGACGCCGTCGGCCGCTTGGGTGAAGTTCACCACAGTGGAGTCCTTGGCGTCGCGGTGGATCACTTGGGCGGCGAGCTGCTCTTGGCTCTGCGTCCCGCCCAGCTGGAGGCCGCGGCGCCGCAGCCGGGCTTCCTCGCTGGCGGTCAGCAGCATGCGGACCTCCGCGTTGGGCGCGACGACGGTGGTGATGTCCCGTCCCTCCACCACCATGCGGCGGTGGTGCTGTTCGATCAGCTGGCGCTGGCGACGAATCAATTCGTTGCGGGCACCCAGGGTGGTTGCAACGGCGCTGACGGACGAGGAGATCCTCGGCTCGCGGATTTCCTCCGTGATGTCCACGCCGGCAACACCGACGTATTCGACGTTGGCGCTGGTGCTAAGTTCCAGCGGCAGATCCTTTGACGCCTGCTCGACGGCGGCACCGTCTGCGAGGTCGATGCCGGTCTTGAGGCAGTACCAGGTCAACGCACGGTACATCGCGCCCGTGTCCAGATAGGCGAGCTTCAAGCGCCGGGCAACTTCCTTGCTGACGCTGGACTTGCCGGAGCCGGACGGGCCGTCGATGGCGACAACGAGCGGCTTTCCCGGACGTACTACGGTCTCCGGGCCGAAAAGTTCACGTTTCATTACTGGAGTACCCGCCATCCACGGTCGGTCAAGGCTTCAACAAGGAGGTCATGTTTGTTGGGCATGACGGAAAGTTCCACCATGCCAACGTTCTGCCCGGACGAGTGGTCCAGGCGGAGGTCTTCGACGTTGACGCCGATCTCGCCGATCTCCGTCAACAGCCTGGCGATCTGCCCGGGCCGGTCGTCTACCAGAACTGTAAGCCATGAATATGCCTGCGGGGGTCCGCCGTGCTTTCCCGGGATCCGGGCCTGCCCGGCGTTGCCCTCGCTGATGAGCTGGGCAAGGTCCAGCCGGGCGCCGGGAGCGGTGGGATCCTCCAAGGTACCGATCAGACGGTTGAGGTCCTCACGGACACCGTGAAGGATATCCACCATCTTGGCCGCGTTGTTGCCAAGGATCTGCACCCAAAGGGTGGGATCGCTGGCAGCAATCCTCGTGGTGTCCCGAAGCCCGTTGCCGGCCAGGGACAGCGCGTGGATCGGTGTCCCTTGCAAGCGGCTGGCGAGCAGCGACGACATCACCTGGGGCAAATGCGACACCAACGCAACCGCTTCATCGTGTTCCTCCGCCGTGAACTGGGAGACTATCGCCCCCAGGTCCCCGGCCAGGGAACGTGCCGTCTGAAGCGCGTCGGCGTTGGTCTCGTCGGACGGGCAAAGCACCCAAGGCATTGACGTGAAGAGCTCGCCGCGGGCAGCGACGGGCCCCGACTTCTCGCGCCCCGCCATCGGGTGCGTCCCGACGTAGCGGGACATGTCCACTCCCCGGGCCCGGAGATCGGCCTGGATTGCCAGCTTGACGCTGGCAATGTCCACCACAACGGCCTCCGGGTATTCGCCCAGGGCACGCTCGACGACGTCGGCCGTCACGTCCGGCGGCGCCGCGACGACAACCAGCTGGGGCGGATTCTCAAGCTCGGACAGGGGCCTGCCCGCACCGATATCCACGGCGACGGCTTGGTTGGTCGGCGAGGGGTCCGAAAGGAACACGGAGACACCCCGGCCACGCAGGCCGAGACCGATGCTGGCTCCGAGCAGTCCGGTGCCGAAGACGACCACCGGGCCGTCAAGATGGCCCCGGCCGTGCGAGTGGAATGCCGACATGCCTTACAGTCCTACGGATGCCAGGAGGTGTCCGACTTCCTGCTTGCCGAGGTTTCGGATGCTGCCCTGGCGCTGGTCGCCCAGGCCGATGGGACCGATCTTGACGCGCACGAGCCGCAGCACGGGGAACCCGACGGCTTCGAACAAACGGCGGACAATACGGTTCTTGCCGGAGTGCAGCACAACCTCGATCAGCACGTGGCCCGGAGTGGAGTCGACGAGCTTGAAGGAGTCGACGGAAGCGATGCCGTCTTCGAGCTCGATGCCTTCCTTCAACTTCGCGCCGACGCCCTGCGGGAACGGGCCGCGTACCTGTACAAGGTACGTCTTGGGCACCTCGTAGGAAGGGTGCGTCAAGCGGTTGGCGAGTTCGCCGTCGTTGGTCAGCAACAGCAGGCCCTCCGTGGCGACGTCAAGACGGCCCACGTGGAAGAGTCGCTCGCCCTTGTTCTTGGCGGACTTGAGGAAGTCGCTGATGCAGGGCCGGCCCTCGGGATCTTCCATGGTGGAGACGACGCCCTTGGGCTTGTTGAACACCATGTAGAGCATGGTGTCATCGAGCTGGATGCGGATGCCGTCGACGTGAATCACGGCGGTCGCGGGGTCGACGCGCATGCCAAGCTCGGTGGTGAGCTGGCCGTTGACCTCGACGCGGCCTTCTTCGATCATTTCCTCGCACACGCGGCGCGAAGCCACGCCGGCCTGGGCCATGACCTTCTGCAGGCGCACGCCATCGGCGTCGTGCTGCTCGGACTGGGCCACCTCGCCGCGGCGGCCGCGGGGCTTACGGATCGGGCCAAGGTTCTGGCCGAAGCGCTCACTGCCGAAGGCGCGGGAAGCGTACTGTTTCTTGTTGCCGGCCTTGGGCTTCAATGCGCCCGGGGTGCCCGGAGCCTTGCCGAAGCCGGGCTTGTTGGAGCCTGGCTTGCGGGGGGCCTTGGCCGGCCTCGCGTCTTGGCGGCCAGCGTCGTCACGACGCCCGTAGCCTCCGGCCGAAGTGGGGTTGTCCGGATCGAAGGGGCGCTCTTCACGCGGACGAGTTGGCTTGAAGGGGCGTTCTCCGCCCGGGGAGAAGCTGCGCTTGCTGCCTCCGGAGGCGCCACCGGCACGGCTTGCGCCACCCCGGCCGGCACCGAAGCCGCTGCCTCCTGTACGGCCGGCGCCGCTGCGGCCTGAGTCCTGCGACTCGTTGCGTCCGGAACCGTTTCGTCCCGAACTATTACGTGGTGAACCCTGGCGTCCCGCCTGTGTCATGACCCGTCCTTTTGTTATGGTGGCCGGCTTGTTCTTTCTCAACATTAGCCAGCCGGACAGAGGATATCTGCCCTGTGTGAACTCTGCCCGCTACTAGCCGGGCGTTTGTAGATCCTTGCAATATTGAGTTGTTTTGCCTTGCCTGGCGCCGCGGGTTCCCGCGACTACATGCGTTCGGCGTCGAAGAACTCCTCGATGCCCTCCAGCCCCGGAAGGTGGGGGGACAATTGAGGCAGTTCCGCCACCGAGCCAATGCCCATGCGCTCGAGGAAGTACGAGGTGGTCCGGTAAAGGATGGCCCCCGATTCAGGATCGGTACCCGAGTCCTCGATCAGCCCGCGTTGGACAAGGGTCCTGACGACTGAATCGACATTGACGCCGCGGATGGCCGACGCCCTGGCCCTGGAAACCGGCTGCCGGTACGCGATGACCGCCATGGTTTCAAGGGCTGCCTGCGTCAGCCGCGCGGTCTGGCCTTCGAGAACGAACCTGCCCACGACGTCGGCAAATTCCGCGCGTGAATAGATCCGCCACCCGCCGGCAACGTTCCGCAACTCAAAACCCCGGGGTGCAGCGCTGGCACTTGCATCAGTGTGCAAGTCATCAGCGTCCCTGCCCGGGGCTTTAACAGTATAGCCGCTATACTCCTGCCGCAGTCCCGCCAGCAAATCCTCGACGACGGCGACCGTCACGTTGAGCCCGGCGGCGAGCTCTTCCGCGGTGGCCGGTTCGTCGATCACCATCAGCACGGCCTCCAGCGCCGCGCGGACGCCGCCGGGCAGGGCCTCAAGCTCGGCGAGGCCGTCCCGGCCGGTTTCCTGCTCGCTCACAGCGCCTCGTCTCCTTTGTCGATCTGTTCGTACTCGTCGCTCAAACTGTCGCTGCTCCAGCCTTCGGGGCGCCCTGTCCAGCGGACGGTTAGTTCGGCGAGCGGACCCGGCTGATCGAACGCCACTACACGGTCACGGAACAGTTCGAGGAGCGCGAGGAACCGGACCACGACAACTAGCGTGGACTCGGCGTCCGCAATCAGCGCCCTGAAGGATTGGGGCTGGCCGCTCTGCAGGCGGTACCCGATGATCTCGGCCTGTTCCTTGACGCTGACGGGTGTTCCGTGAAGGTGGTCGAGCCCTACCTCCTCGGGCGTCTTGTCCTTGGGGGCCAGGGTCTTGGCCGCCAACGCTGCAAACTGTTCGGGCGTATGGCGCCAAATCAGTTCGGGCAGCATTGCCGCGAAATGCCCTTCCAACGCAACTTGGCGCGGGAAGCGCCGGGCTTCGGACTCCAAGGTGCCGGACAGGATCGCGGCCACTTGTTTGAAAGCCTTGTACTGCAGGAGCCGGGCGAAGAGAAGATCCCGGGCTTCCAGCAAGGCAATGTCCTCGGCATCTTCGACTTCGCCGGCGGGCAGAAGCCTCGCGGCTTTGAGGTCCAGGAGCGTCGCGGCGATGACCAGGAATTCGCTGGCTTCGTCCAGGGCCCAGTCCTCGCCCAATTCCTGCAGGCGCCGGATGTACTTGATGAACTCATCCGTGACGGTGGCCAGCGCAACTTCGGTGATGTCCAACTTGTGCTTGGAGATCAGGCCGAGCAGGAGATCGAAGGGGCCTGTGAAGTTCGCCAGCCGGACCTCAAAGCCGGTCTTTCGGCCAGAAGGCGAGGCTCCGGCGTCGTCCGCGTTGCTTGCAGAAGAGTACGACGGCGGCGCGTCGCCCGCCAGGACGGTCGCGGTTTCAGGGATGAGTGGCTCTGCCACGCGGGCTAGGGTGCGCCGCCGCGCGAAATCAGTTCCTTGGCCAGGCGGCGGTAGGCGTCGGCACCGATGTGGTTTCCGGCATAGCTGGTGATCGGCTCCGCGGCGACCGTGGCGTCGGCGAACTTGATGGAACGCTTGATGACGGTCTCGAAGACCTTGTCTCCGAATGCCTCCACGAGCCTCGAAATGACTTCGCGGCTGTGCAGGGTGCGGGCGTCGTACATCGTGGCGAGCACGCCGTCCACCTGCAGGCGCGGGTTCAAGCGGTCCTGGACCTTCTCGATCGTTTCGACGAGCAGCGCCACCGCGCGGAGGGCGAAGAATTCGCAGATCAGCGGGATGATGACGCCGTGCGCTGCCGTCAAGGCGTTGACCGTCAGGAGGCCCAGGGACGGCTGGCAATCGATGAGCACGACGTCGTAGTCATCCTCGACGCTCTTGAGCGCGCGGTCCAGCACTTGCTCGCGGGCTACCTCGTTGACGAGCTGGACCTCGGCGGCGGAGAGGTCGATGTTGGCCGGCAGGAGGTCGATGCCTTCGACGCCGGTCTTCTGGATGGCGTCGCGGATGTCCACTTTGCGGTCCATCAGGACGTTGTAAACGGTGAGGTCGAGCTCGTGCGGGTTCGCGCCCAGGCCTGCGGAAAGAGCTCCCTGCGGATCGAAATCAACGAGCAGGACGCGCCGGCCGAATTCTGCGAGCGCAGCGGCGAGGTTGATGGTTGACGTGGTCTTGCCCACGCCACCCTTCTGGTTGACCATGGCGATGACGCGGGCCGGGCCATGGGAGGCCAGCGGCGCGGGCTCGGGGAAGTCGCGGTACGGGCGGCCCGTAGGCCCCATGACTGCGTCTTCCAGATCGAAATCCGTGCCCTCCAGCGTAGTTGTTCCCCGTTCGCTGCTCACGTATTTATCCACTCTCTCCACGACGGTCATTTCGTGCGGCTGTCTCCAGCACCAGCACTGCTCCCCACCTAGGCTACAGCGCCCGACACGGCATTTTGCGGAACTTGACATTGCCCGCAATTTGAGCCTTTACCTTCTAGCTGAGGTAGAAGGTTGGGCCCGCATGCAACAAAACGTGCAACAAAAAGCAGGCAAGGCAGGCCCCCTGTCGGGTTCCTGCCTTGCCTGCGTGGATGCTTCCAAACCGTGTGCCGGACTAAGCGGCCACGGCCTCTTTCACCTCGGGTTCAGCGTGGTGGCTGATCATGGTCAGCTCGTCGAACGGAGTCGCGCCGGACAGGACGTTGGTGACCTGCTTGCGGTCGATTTCCTTGACCCAGGTACCGATCAGCACGGTGGCGACGGCGTTGCCCGTGAAGTTGGTCAGGGCGCGGGCTTCCGACATGAAGCGGTCGATCCCGACGATCATGCCGACGCCGCCCAGCAGTTCGGGCCGGTGTGCCTGAAGGCCTGCTGCGAGGGTTGCCAGGCCGGCGCCGGAAACGCCGGCCGCTCCCTTGGACGCGATGATCATGAAGACCAGCAGGGATACCTGGGCGCCAAGGTCCAGCGGAATACCCATGGCGTTGGCGACGAACAGCGAGGCCATGGTCAGGTAGATGGCAGTTCCGTCCAGGTTGAAGGAGTAACCGGTAGGCACCGTGACACCGACAACCGGCTTGGAAACACCGAGGTGCTCCATCTTGGCAATGAGCCTGGGCAGCGCCGCTTCGGACGATGAGGTGGAGAAGATGAGCAGGTACTCGCGGGCCAGGTACTTCATCAGCTGGAAGATGCTGACGCCGGCAACAACCCGAAGCAAGGTGCCGAGCACCACGACGATGAACAGCGCGCAGGTGATGTAGAACGCGACCATCAGGGTGAGCATTCCGAAGATGGCCTTCACTCCGGTGGCGCCGACCACAGCGGCGATCGCACCGAAGGCGCCGACGGGAGCCAGCCACATGATCATGATGAGGATGCGGAAGACGAGCGCCTGCCCGTGCTGGATGGCCTTGAGTACCGGCTGGCCCTGGGAGCCCATGCGCTGCAGCGCGAAGCCCACCAGGATGGCGGCCAGGAGCGTCGGCAGGACCGGAATGTCTCCGGGGATGATGCCCAGCAGGAAATCGGCGGTGCTGTTCGTGGCAGCCTTCGCGTTGGGGTCGTACGGGATCAGCTTCAGGCCTTCGCCGGGGTGGATGATGTTGCCCACCACCAAACCGATGGCGAGCGCGAAGGTGGACATCACCAGGAAGTAGATGAGTGCGAGGCCGCCGACCTTGCCAACAGTGGCTGCCTTGGCGATCGATCCGATGCCCAGGACGATGGTGCAGAAGATGACCGGGGCGATCATCATCTTGATGAGCTTGATGAAGCCGTCACCCAAAGGCTTGAGGGATTTACCCACTTCGGGGAAAAGCAGGCCGACGACGGCGCCCAGCACAACTGCGGCGATCACGGCGATGTAGAGGTAATGCGACTTGTCCAGCCCCTTGCGCCCGGCCTTCGCTGGTGCAATCTCTCCTCTTTGAGAGGTCATGGCTTTGCTCCTTATAGATACTCTGGAAAGCGCCGTGGTCCCTGCAAAATGTCCCTGCGTCGCTCTGCTGTGATACCCATCATTAGGCGCGGCGTGACATGTATCACTGTTGCGTTCATATTGGTCACAGGATGGCCCGCAGAAAGGAGCACGTGATCCGACGCTGGAGCATTGCCCGCAGACTCTTTGTGGCGAATCTGCTGTTCGTGCTGGCGCTCACCGCCATCGTGGGCACGGCAGCCTTCCTGGACGCGAGGGACCGGGCCTACAACGACGCCGGCCAGCGCATGCAGGCGGTGGCCGCCGCGATCGCAGCCAATCCCCTCGTGCTTCAAGCAGCCGGCACACCGAACCCATCCGCCACCCTCCAGCCATATGCCCAGGCGGTAACAGCCAATGCCCATGCTGATTTCATCACCATCATGGCTCCGGACCGGACCCGCTGGACCCATCCGAACCCCGACGAAATCGGCAAACCCTACATCGGCACCATCGATCCCGCCCTCCACGGCCAGACCTTCACCGAAGTCACCGCCGGTACCCTTGGCCCGTCCGTGCGAACCATCGTTCCCGTGGAGGATTCCTCCGGAAAAGTCCGGGCCCTCGTGGCCGCGGGTGTCACGGTGCGGACGGTGGACGTCGCCGTGTCGGCGCGACTCACGGCGATCATCGGAATCTCCCTGGCCATGCTCGCAGGCGGCTCCCTGGCCTCGTGGTTATTGGGCCGGTACCTGCGCTCGGTCACCAGGGGCTGGGGACCTGAACAATTGGCACAATTGTTCGCGTACTACGAGTCCGTCCTCCATTCGGTCCGCGAAGGAGTAGTGCTTATCGACACCGGCGGCAGGGTGGTCATGTACAACGACCAGGCCGCGGAGCTTCTGGGACTCGAACGGTCCGACGTCGATCCCGTTGCGGAAGCCGCCCCGCGCCTTTCTGATCTGCCCCTGGATCCCAGCCTCCACCGCCTTTTCGAATCCGGCCGGACGGCGCACGACGAAATCCACCTCACCGGCTCGCGCATCCTGGTGGTGAACCAAGCGCCGGCAGTGGGGCCGCCTGGAATGAGGGGCCGGCAGCGGCCTGCCGTGTTCGGGACCGTAGCCACGCTCCGGGACAGGACGGAAATCGAGTCCCTGGGCAGCGAACTCGAAACCATGAAGACCCTCTCCGACGCCTTGCGGGCCCAGACGCATGAACACGCCAACCGGCTGCACACCATCGTGTCCCTCATGGAGCTCGGGCGTACCGGCGACGCCTTGGACTTCGCCACCAAGGACCTTGAACTGAGCCAACAGCTGACCGACCACCTCGTGGCATCGGTGGACGAGCCTGTCCTGAGTGCGCTCATCATGGGAAAGTCGGCCGAGGCGCACGAACGCGGAGCGGAGCTGACGGTCACGGTGTCCGGCGGGGACGGCCTCCAGGGCCTGGCCGTCCAGGACCTGGTGACGATTTTGGGAAACCTGTTGGACAACGCCCTCGACGCCGCGGCTGCCGCTCCCCCGCCGCGCAAAGTGGAACTGGGCATCGAATCGGGACCTGAAGGAACCACGTTCACTGTGGTCGATTCCGGCCACGGCATCGATCCCGGCATCGTGGACGACGTCTGGCAATACGGATACAGCACCAAGGCGGCGGGGATCGGACAGGCCGGGCAGCCCGGAGCGCCTTCCCGCGGCGTGGGCCTGGCCCTGGTACGGCAAGCGGTGCAGCGGCTTGGCGGTACGCTGTCCATCAGCGACTCCACGAGCGCCCTGGGCGGTGCGTTCTTCCGCGTAGTGCTCCCCGCGCCGGACTCCAGGAAAGAAGCCGAATGACCGAAATCCGCGTCCTCGTTGTCGAGGACGAACCCATCGCCGCCGATGCCCACGGCGTCTACGTCAGCCGAATCGACGGCTTCACCGTTGCGGGAACGGCCCCGGACGGCCAATCGGCCCTGCGGCTGCTCAACGATTTCGCCGTTGCCGGCCAGCCGGTGGACCTCGTCCTGTTGGACATGAACC
Organism: Arthrobacter sp. NPDC058127; assembly: GCF_042884555.1. Taxonomy (NCBI): domain Bacteria; kingdom Bacillati; phylum Actinomycetota; class Actinomycetes; order Micrococcales; family Micrococcaceae; genus Arthrobacter; species Arthrobacter sp. NPDC058127. The sequence goes on from NZ_JBHVTT010000014.1 coordinate 111,802, forward strand.
TGCCGGATCTTCACGGACTGGACGTTGCCCGCCGAATGCGCGCTTCGGGACTGCTTGCGGACATCATCGCCATCACCGCCGTCAGGGAAGTGAACATTGTCCGCAGCGCGGTGTCGATCGGAGTCGTGCAGTATCTCATCAAGCCGTTCACGTTCGCGACGTTCGCGGACAAGCTCGCCAGCTATCGCGCCTTCCGTGAGCAACTCGCCGCACCGGCGTCGGGCACGCGGGCGAGTGGAGCGTCCCAAAGCGATGTGGACCAGGCGTTCGCGAGTCTCCGCGCACCCACCGAACTCCCGCTGCCCAAGGGCCTTTCCGCCCAAAGCCTGGAGTCGGTCAAAGACCTTCTGGCCAGCCTTGGCCGGCCGGTTTCCGCAAGCGAGGCAACCGAGGCCCTTGGGATGTCCAGGGTCACCGTGCGCCGATATCTCGAGTACCTGGCCGACGCCGGGATGGCCACGAGGAATCCGCGATACGGCACTCCGGGACGGCCGGAGAACGAGTATCGCTGGAATCGGAGTTAGCCCACGACTCCAGCGGATGTATACACAGATTGAGTGCCGGCCTGGTTTTATTGGCAAAAGCTAGGCCTTTTCGCTGTTTGTGTATACACTGGGGACATCCGCTCAATGAAGGAGGGTCCATGCGTGCCAGCGACAAAGCCTATGCGGCCCTGCGCGAAGACATTATTGAGTGGCGTCTGGCGCCCGGAACTGTCCTCGCGGAAGTGGAACAATCCGAGCGCCTGGGTGTGTCCCGCACCCCCGTCCGGGAGGCGCTGAGCCGGCTCAGCGCGGAAGGGCTGACGACGGCGGCAGGCGGCCGCGGCGTCGTCGTCACCGATATCTCGCTGGAGGACATCGACGAACTCTTCGAGCTGCGCGAAACCCTCGAAGGCAAAGCCGCCGCCCTCGCCGCGGAACGCGGTGTGCGCCCGGTGTTCGAGCAACTCCACGCCGAGCTCCTCCTAGCCCCGGAGATGCTCAACGACAGCGACCCCGCCCGGCACGACTACTACGCCCTGGTAGGAAGGCTCGACGAAGCGATCGACGAAGCCATCTCCAATTCCTACCTCGCCCAGGCCATGCGCAGCCTGCGCGTCCACCTCGTGCGGGTCCGCCGCCTCGCGGCCGACGACGCCGAACGCCTCCAAGCCGCCGCGGCCGAGCACGCCGCGATCGCCGAAGCCATCGCGGCAGGCAACCCCCGGCTCGCCGAAGCAGCCACCACCGTCCATCTGCACCGCAGTCTTTCCCACGTCAAAGCCACCCACACACCTCACTAAAAGGAACCCCATGGTGAAGAACAACCACGTCCGCGTCTACAAGAGCGAAGAGAACCTTCCCCGCGAGGAGCAGCTGGCGCACAAGATCGCCACCGTCGCCGCCGACCCCGTCGAGGTTCTTCCCCTCGTCACGGAGATGGTCATCAACCGGATCATCGACAACGCCTCCGTCGCCATTGCCTCCCTTAACCGTGCCCCGATCATCTCCGCCCGGGCGCAGGCCCTGACCCACGCACCGACCACCAACGGCAAAGGCTCGAGTGTTTTCGGGATCAGCGACAAGGTCTCCCCCGAATGGGCCGCCTGGGCCAACGGCGTCGCCGTGCGCGAACTCGACTACCACGACACGTTCCTGGCCGCCGACTACTCCCACCCGGGCGACAACATCCCGCCGATCCTCGCCGTCGCCCAGCATGTCGGCGCGGGCGGCAAGGACCTGATCCGCGGCATCGCCACCGGATACGAAATCCAGGTCAACCTGGTCAAGGCCATCTGCCTGCACAAACACAAGATCGACCACGTAGCCCACCTCGGCCCCTCCGCCGCCGCCGGCATCGGCACCCTCCTGGGCCTGGACGTCGAAACCATCTTCCAGTCCGTCGGCCAGGCCCTGCACACCACCACCGCCACACGCCAGTCCCGCAAGGGCGAAATCTCCACCTGGAAAGCCCACGCCCCCGCATTCGCCGGCAAGATGGCCGTCGAGGCCGTGGACCGCTCCATGCGCGGCCAAACCTCCCCCGTGCCGATTTACGAAGGCGAAGACGGCGTCATCGCCTGGATGCTTGACGGCCCGGACGCCTCCTACGAAGTCCCGCTGCCCGAAGCCGGGGAGCCCAAGCGCGCCATCCTGGACACCTACACCAAGGAACACTCCGCCGAGTACCAGGCCCAGGCCTGGATCGACCTCGCCCGCAAACTCCACGGCGAGCACCCCGAAGCCACGGACCCGGCCAACGTGGCCTCCGTCCTGATCAAGACCAGCCACCACACGCACTACGTGATCGGCTCCGGCGCCAACGACCCCCAAAAATACTCACCCACCGCCAGCCGGGAAACCCTGGACCACTCCATCCCGTACATCTTCACCGTCGCGCTACAGGACGGCTCCTGGCACCACGTCGACTCGTACAGCCCCGAACGTGCCGGCCGCCCGGACACCGTGGAACTCTGGCACAAGGTCACCACCGTGGAAGACCCCGAATGGACCCGCCGCTACCACTCCCTGGACATCGCGGAAAAGGCCTTCGGCGGCACCGTTGTCATCACCCTCAACGACGGCACCGTCATCACCGATCAGATCGCCGTGGCCGACGCCCACCCGCTCGGTGCCCGGCCGTTTGCCCGGGAGCAGTACGTGAACAAGTTCCGCACGCTTGCTACCGGTTTGGTCGAGGCGTCCGAGGTCGAAAGGTTCCTCGCCGCCGTCGAGGCCCTCCCCGAACTGGGCCCGGGTGAGCTGGACCAGCTGAACATCACCGCCGCCCCCGGCGTCATCGACCTTGCCGCCGCACCGAAGGGACTGTTCTAGATGCTCTACTCCACCACCACCCCGGAACAGAAACGGCTCAAGCTTCGGGAACTGCTGGACTCCGGGACCATCGCCCAGTTCCCCGGGGCGTTCAACCCGCTCTCGGCACGCCTGATCGAAGAGAAGGGCTTCCCCGGCGTCTACATCTCCGGCGCCGTCCTCGCCAACGACCTCGGCCTGCCGGACATCGGACTCACCACCCTCACCGAGGTCGCCACCCGGGCAGGGCAAATCGCCCGCATGACCGAACTCCCGTGCCTCGTGGACGCGGACACCGGATTCGGCGAACCGATGAACGTGGCCCGCACCATCCAGGAACTCGAAAACGCCGGACTGGCCGGCTGCCACATCGAGGACCAGTTCAACCCGAAGCGGTGCGGGCACCTGGACGGCAAGAACGTGGTCGACGTCGACACCGCCGCCAAACGCATCCGCGCTGCCGCCGACGCCCGCAGGGATCCGAACTTCCTCATCATGGCCCGCACCGACATCCGCGCCGTCGACGGCATCGAAGCCGCACAGGAACGCGCCAAAGCGCTCGTCGACGCCGGCGCCGACGCGATCTTCCCCGAAGCCATGAAAGATCTCAGCGAGTTCCAAGCCATCCGTGATGCAGTGGATGTGCCGATCCTGGCCAACATGACCGAGTTCGGCAAAAGCGAGCTATTCACCGTGGAACAACTCCAAGGCGTCGGCGTGAACATGGTGATCTACCCCGTCACCCTGCTCCGCATTGCCATGGGGGCTGCAGAGCGTACGCTGGAAACGATCAAGGCCACTGGAACGCAGGAGGCGCAGGTGGAGAACATGCTCACCCGTGCACGCCTCTATGACCTCGTGGACTACGAGGCCTACAACCACTTCGACACGAGCGTTTTCAACTTCCAGATTCCTGGGCTCAGCCGGTAACTGGATCAACCAAGGGATGCAGGCGCTCCGGCTATTCCGGAGTGCTTGCCGATGAACGAAGGAGTTCAGCATGGCTGCTGAAGAGATCAAGAAAGGCCTGGCCGGCGTCGTGGTTGACTACACCGCGATCTCCAAGGTCAACCCGGACACCAACTCGCTGTTGTACCGCGGCTACCCCGTGCAGGAACTCGCCGCCAAATGCAGCTTCGAAGAAGTAGCCTTCCTGCTGTGGAACGGTGAACTGCCCACGCCGGAGGAACTTGCAGAGTTCACAGCCCGCGAGCGCGCGGGCCGCGCCCTGGACCCCGTAGTGAAGCAGGTCATCGATACGCTGCCGACGACAGCGCACCCCATGGATGTCTGCCGGACGGCCGCGTCGGTACTGGGAGCCCGGCACCCGCTGGCCGAGGTTTCCACGCCCGAGGCCAACATGGCCAAGGCCATTGACCTGTTCGCCGCCATGCCGGCAGTGGTCGCCTACGATCAGCGCCGCCGGCGCGCGGACGGGCAAACAATCGAACCCGTGGCACCGCGGGACGACCTGGGTTACTCTGCGAATTTCCTGTGGATGACCTTCGGCGAGGACCCGGTGGACGAGGTCGTCAAGGCGTTCAACGTCTCGATGATCCTTTACGCCGAGCACTCCTTCAACGCGTCCACCTTCACGGCCCGCGTTGTCACCTCCACCCTCTCGGACCTGCACTCCGCGGTCACCGCGGCGATCGGCGCCCTCAAGGGCCCGCTGCACGGCGGCGCCAACGAGGCCGTGATGCACACGTTCGAGGAAATCGGCATCCGCACCGAGGAATCGCTGGATGACGCCGCCTCCCGGGCGAAGACCTGGATGGAACACGCCTTGGCGCAGAAGAAGAAGGTCATGGGATTCGGGCACCGCGTCTACAAGCACGGCGACTCCAGGGTGCCCACCATGAAGGCAGCACTGGACAAGATGATCGCCCACTACGGCCGGCCGGAGATCCTGGGCCTGTACAACGGGCTGGAGCAGGCCATGGACGAAGCCAAGGCCATCAAGCCCAACCTCGACTACCCCGCCGGACCCACTTACCACCTCATGGGCTTCGACACCCCGACCTTCACCCCGCTGTTCGTCGCCAGCCGCATCACCGGCTGGACCGCACACATCATGGAGCAGCTCGGATCGAACTCCCTGATCCGTCCGCTTAGCGAATACAACGGCGTGGACGAACGGCACCTGCCGTAATTTTCCGGGACGTACGACGGCGGCCCGGCTACCTGAGGGAAGGTGCCGGCCCGCCGTCGTTCTCGTTGCTGCCGTTGCCGCCCGGTAGTTAGCGCGCTGCTCCCGAATCCAGCCACTCGGCTGTGTGAACCTCGGCGACGCTTTCGTTGTCATCAGCGAGAACAACTTCAACTGCGATGCGTTGGCCGGAGATCATGGCGGGCAGCCAGTGTTCGGCGTCGGCCCACATCTGTTCGACTGGGAGTCCCTCCACCCGATACCACTGCGGTGCTATTTCATCGCTTTCGGCGGGCTCGCCGGTCCATCGTCCGGTGAGATACACCGTGGTGAACATGTTCCACTCGGCCTTCGCGGGAAAGACGAAATCCACTGTCCCGGCGGGGATGAGGTGCTCTTCTTCCACGTGGACGAAGATTTCCTCTTGCACTTCCCGGCATACGGCCTCGGCCGCCGTCTCTCCTGGCTCCACATGTCCGCCGACGCCCACGATCTTCCCTGTACCGAACCCGGTCTTCTTCCGGCCCAGGAGCACCTCCTGGCCGGCATCGCCGTCGCGGAGCAGGAAGCACAGGGTGACGTGGGCTGCAGTCATTGACCAAGCCTAACTCTGCAGCTCTTCGGAAGTATGTCCTTGCTACAGTTGGCGCATGAGCGTGGATGGGGTTGAAGGTCCCGCGACGGCGGAGGCCCCGCCAGGAGAGGCGGCTGCCCGGGCAAGCGAGCCGGGTGCCCGGGTAGCGGACACCTCCGAGGCTTGGCTGCCTGACTGGCTGGTCAGGCATCCGCTCTACGCCGGGTGGGCGTGGACTGGATTCTGGGCGTTGTTGATCGTCCTCGATGAATTCCTCGACCTGGCCGGCTGGAGCTGGTACCTGTTGGTCGGCATGGCCGCGCTGCCGACCCTTCTCTCCACACTCGCTGTGCTGAATGCCACTCCCCGCCGGCATCTGAAACCACACAACGAATCAGTGCTGGGCCACTTCTTCGTGCGATTCCTTGCCTTGGTGACAGCATTCCTCGTGTGGGGCGTTTCAGTGGTCATGAGCGCCTCGATCTCCACCACAGTCCAGGCCGCCGTCGGAAATTCCGAGCGTGAAGTCACCTCTTTGGGCTTCAACTTGCTCGTGGCGGCCGTCCCGCTAGTCATTTCCGTGCTGTGGATGGCTTTCATTGTCCGTTGTGCCTGGTTCCTGCGCCGATTGCGTGGCTGGAGGCAAAGTCCCGCCAGCTCACGGGTGCCCAAGAAATTCCTGCGTTCCCGGCCGAGGCTAAAGCGGGTGGTTGTGGGCCTGGCGCACCCGGGCCTCCTGCTCGTGACCGGCCTCGGCATGTCAATTCTCGCGCTGTTCCTGAACGCTGTGGAACTGACCTTCAAGGTCTTGGCGTAAGCGCCACCAGCACCGGACCGCGCCCAGTGTCCGGCGTGCGGTGCAAGGTGTCAGCCGAGCGCCCGCGGATGCGCGGCCGCGTACACCTCGCGCAAGGTGTCCGCAGTGACCAAGGTGTACACCTGGGTGGTGGTCACCGAGGCGTGGCCCAGGAGCTCCTGTACCACCCGGACATCGGCGCCGCCTTCAAGGAGATGCGTGGCGAAAGAATGCCGAAGGGTGTGCGGGGAGACGTCCTTGGTGATGTTGGCCTTCTCCGCCGCAGTCTTGAGGATGGTCCAGGCACTCTGCCGGCTGATCCGGCCTCCGCGGGCGTTCAGGAACAGCGCCGGGGTGCCTTTTCCCTTGGCGGCCAATGCGGGCCTTCCACGAACCACATAAGACCCGACGGCACGGGCGCCGTAGGATCCCAGCGGAACTAAGCGCTCCTTGGAACCTTTTCCGAAGAGCCGCACGATCGCGGGGCCATCGGCTTCCGCTTCGAGCGAGACATCGTCGACGTCAAGGCCAACCGCTTCGCTGATGCGGGCACCTGTGGAGTAGAGGAACTCCAAAAGGGCCCGGTCCCTCAACCCGGTTGCGGTATCGGCACCGGCAGCTTCAAGGATCCGGGTGACTTCGCCGACGCTAATGGCCTTCGGCAGACGCTTGCCAGGCATTGGCGGATGGACATCGCTCGCAGGGTCCGCCGTCGTCGTCCCCTCCAGGGCCCAAAACTTGTGGAGACCCCGGACGGCAACCACGGTGCGTGCCGCGGAGCGGACGCCGAGGGCGGCGCCGCCATCGGAGCCGTCGGCCAGCGCCTGGACGAAAGCAGTGACGTCGTGGCGGGAGATATTGCCCGGGTTGTCGACGCCGGACGCGGCCAGGAAGTTCGAATAGCGGGACAGGTCCCGGCGGTAAGCGGACAAGGTGTTGCTTGCAAGCCCTCGTTCCACGCCGAGGTGTTGCAGGTAGTCCGTGACGGCCCGGTCAATGGCAGTTTGGGCCTTGGTCTCCGCGAGCTGGGGCACGGTCAGCGCTGGCTCGGGTGTGCCGGCCAGGGGGCATTGGCGGGGCGCAGGTTCCTGAAGCCGTCGGCACGCGCGGCAGCTGCCGCGAGGATCCCGACGACGGCGGACGGGTTGTGCAGGCGGCCTTCGAGCACCGCTGAAACAGCTTCGTCGAGCGTGACCCACACCAGCTCGATTTCGGCTTCTTCGTCTGTACGGACGTGCCGTTCCGCCTCGGGAACGTCTCCCAATCCGCGCGCCAGATAGATCCGAATCGCCTCGCTCGAGGAGCCAGGTGAATTGAAGAAATCCGCGAGGACATTCCACGTGGCCGCCGTAAGATCGGCTTCCTCCGCGAGTTCCCGGGCAGCGCCCGCCACGAAATCTTCCCCGGCCACATCAAGAAGCCCGGCGGGGATCTCCCACAGATCCATGCCCACGGGGTGGCGGTATTGCTTGAGCAACAGGATTTCGCCGTCGACATTCATCGGCAGCACCGCAACTGCGCCGGGATGGTCGATATAGTCGCGGACCAAAGTACCGGTGTCTTCGCCCAGCTCGAAGGCGTCGCTGACGACGTCCCAAATGCGGCCTTCATAGACCTTGCTGGACGACAAAAGACGGCGCGGGCTCGGCACGTCCGAAACCTTCCGAAAAGTGCTGGGGGTTTCAGAAATACCGGGCATCGCGCCGTCCTTCGTTTGTGTGAGCGATTACTTCGCAGCGACCTTGCGGGCTGACTTTGCTAGCGAATCCACGCCTGCCTGACGCTCCAGCGCAGCCTTCACGAGGCCGGCAAACAGCGGGTGGGGGCGCGTGGGGCGGGAGCTGAGCTCTGGGTGGGCCTGTGTTGCCACGTAGTACGGGTGTACTTCGCGCGGCAGTTCCACGAACTCAACCAGCTTGCCGTCGGGAGACGTTCCGGAGAACACAAGTCCCTCGGCCGCGATCTGCTCGCGGTACTTGTTGTTGACCTCGTAGCGGTGGCGGTGACGCTCGCTAACCGTTGTTGCACCGTAGGTCTCTGCAACCACGGAGCCTTCATCCAGCTTCGCTTCGTAAAGGCCCAGGCGCATCGTGCCGCCGAGGTCTCCCTTGCCGTCCACGATGTCCAGCTGCTCTTCCATGGTGGCGATGACCGGGTACTTGGAATCGGGCTCGAACTCGCTCGAGGACGCACCCTCGAGACCGACCACATTGCGGGCGTATTCGATGACCATGCACTGAAGGCCGAGGCACAGACCCAGCACCGGTAGCTTCGTCTCGCGGGCGAACTTGAGCGCGCCGAGCTTGCCCTCCAGGCCACGGATACCGAAGCCGCCGGGAACACAAATCGCGTCGACGCCGGCCAAGGACTTGGTGGCGCCTTCGAGGGTTTCGCATTCGTCGGACGGGACCCAGCGGATCTTGACCTTGGTTTCGTTCGCGAAACCGCCGGCACGCAACGCCTCGGTCACGGACAGGTAAGCGTCCGGGAGGTCGATGTACTTGCCCACGAGGGCAACTTCAACCTGGTGCTTGGGGTTGTGGACTGCTTCGAGGAGCTTGTCCCAGCTGGTCCAGTCGACGTCCTTGAACGGGAGGTCCAAGGCACGGACGATGTAGGAGTCAAGTCCCTGGGAGTGCAGTGTCTTGGGGATGTCGTAGATGCTTGGGGCATCGGCGGCGTTGACCACTGCGTCAATATCGACGTCGCACATGCGGCCGATCTTTTCGCGCATGGCGTCGGGCACTTCGCGGTCTGAGCGGATCACGATCGCTTCCGGCTGGATGCCGATGGAGCGCAGGGCAGCAACGGAGTGCTGAGTTGGTTTGGTCTTCAGTTCCTGGGAGGGGCCGATGTAGGGCACCAACGAGACGTGGAGGAAAAAGACGTTGTTGCGGCCGATGTCCTGACGCACCTGGCGTGCGGACTCGAGGAAAGGCTGGGACTCGATGTCGCCAACGGTGCCGCCGATTTCGGTGATGATGACATCGGGAGCGCTCTTGCCTTCGGCAGGGAGGCGCATGCGGCGCTTGATCTCATCCGTGATGTGCGGGATGACCTGGACGGTGTCGCCGAGGTACTCACCACGCCGTTCCTTGGCGATGACTGTCGAGTAGATCTGGCCGGTCGTGACGTTGGCCGAACCCTCAAGGTTTTCATCGAGGAAGCGCTCGTAGTGTCCGATGTCGAGGTCGGTTTCGGCGCCGTCGTCAGTGACGAAGACTTCGCCGTGCTGGAAGGGGTTCATCGTGCCCGGATCCACGTTGAGATAGGGATCGAGCTTCTGCATAGTTACAGACAAACCGCGTGCCCGCAGCAGGTGGCCGAGGCTCGAAGCCGTCAGTCCCTTACCGAGCGAGGACGCCACACCGCCAGTGACAAAGATGTGTTTGGTCGTCTTGGACGAGCCCGGGAACCGGGAATTTACACGGGAATTTGATCGCTGCACCACGGAATTCGAGCCTATCATCAATTGCGCCTCCAAAGGATCCGCTAGCCGTTTTCCCAAATGCTCAATAGTCCCCTGCCGTGGGGCGAGGATCAAGAGTAAAGTCCACCCGAACCGGTAAAAACAGGTCACGGGCTCGGAAATCCGCAGCTCGGCACCGGACACACGGGGGCTTGCTCCGTGCCCGCGAGGGCCCGGGTGTGACTGACGTCCCAGGCTGCAGCCGGGTGGCTACGCCTGCTGGGGCAGCAGTTTGGCGTCGTCTAGCAATTCCTGGGCATGCGCCCGCGCGGATTCAGAGTCTTCCTGGCCTGCCAGCATCCTGGCGAGTTCCTTCACGCGTTCCTCGTCGTCGAGGAGTTGGACGTCGCTGGACGTGAAGCCCGTGGCGGTCTTGCCGTCACTTCCCCTCACTGAGGTTTTGGTGACGCGGATATGTTGGTCGGCGAAGGCAGCCACCTGCGGCAGGTGGGTCACCACCAGCACCTGGACGTGGCGGGCCAGCATGGCAAGCCGGCGTCCGATCTCGACGGCCGCACGCCCGCCTACTCCAGCATCCACTTCGTCAAAGACGAAGGTCGGCACCGGATCCACGGCGGCGAGGACCACTTCGATGGCAAGCATGACACGGGACAACTCACCACCGGACGCCCCTTTGCCGAGGGGGCGGGCAGGGGCACCCGAGTGCGGTTGCAGGAGGAAGGAGATGTCGTCGACGCCGTGCGGCCCCAGCGGCCCTTGGCTGTCCACCTCGATCACCAGCGTTGCATCGGCCATCGCAAGGGCAGTGAGCTCCGCGCTCACTCGTCCGGAGAGCTCTTTGGCCGCCTTTGATCGGGACTTCGAGATGCGCGCGGCCTGCTTTCGCAGCGAGGACTCCGCAGCGGTCACTTCGGCGTCAAGGGCTTCGATCCGGCTCGAGTCATCTTGCAGTTCGTCCAGCCGGGTCCTCGAAGCGGCTGCCCATTCCAGGACCTCGTCGATGCTCGGAGCGTACTTCCGGATGAGTTTGGCCAGGGCTGCGCGCCGCTCCTCGATCTCGGAAAGCCGTTCGGGTCCCTCGGAGTCCAAGGACGCTTGGTAGCTGGACAGCTCCCCCGCGATGTCGTTGATGAGGAAGCCGATCTCGGCGAGCCGTGCGGCGGCTCCCGCCAAGGCTTCGTCATGTTCGGAAACCTGGTCCAGCGCCCGTTTGGCCGAGTCAATCAGGGTCGTGGCATCGGCGGTCTCGCCGAATTCCTCCGAGATCAGGGCTTCATGCGCTGCAGCGGCGGCGATGCGGAGCTCCTCCACGTTCGCCAGCTTCACTGCCTCGGCTTTGAGGGACTCATCCTCGGCCGGCTGGGGATCGACGTCGTCGATTTCGTTGAGTGCGACCGCGAGCGATTCCGCCTCACGCAGCCTTTCCCGGGCCTCGCCGCGGAGGGTGTCGAGCTCCGCCTGACTGGACTTCCAGTGGCTGTAGAGCTCCTGGTATTCGGCGAGCGTTGCTGCGAGCCCGGCCCCGGCGAAGCGGTCCAGTGCGTGCCGCTGCGCCACGGCACCCTTGAGCCGTATCTGGTCCGACTGGCCGTGCACCACCACCAGGCTCTCGCCAAGTTCCGCCAGCACACCCACGGGCGCCGACCGGCCGCCCACGAAAGCACGGCTGCGGCCGTCCGCGCCCACGGTGCGGGCCAGCAGGAGCTGGGTGCCGCCGTCGTACTCTTCCGCGTCGCCGCCGGCCTCCACGGCCCGTTCCACGGCGGCATGTGCCGGATCAAGCAGGAGGCGGGCTTCCGCGGAGGCGGACTTGGCACCGGAGCGTACCGCACCGGCGTCGGACCGCGCTCCCAGAAGGAGACCGACGGCGGTGACCACCATGGTCTTGCCGGCGCCGGTTTCGCCCGTGACGACGCTCAGGCCGGGCCCCAGCGGCAACGTGGCGTCGGTGATGACGCCGAGATCACGGATCCGGAGTTCCTCGATCATGGTTTACATCTCCTTTGTGGGGTCGGCCGCTCTGCCGGTCCGCACATCCTGGGGCGTCGGCAAAGGGCTGGGCTTGAAGGTCCTGATCACAGGGGTAGGACCGGTGTGGATGTCAGCCGAACGGGGTGCCGGACCCCGCCAGCCGTGGATGGGGAGCTCAAACTTCCGTACGAGCCGTGCTGAGAACGGGGTCTGGTGGGTGCGGGCAAGCCGCACGGGACGGGTGGACCGGGTTACTTCGATCCGGGCGCCGGGCGGCAGGTCCACGGAACGGCGGCCATCGCACCAAAGCACGCCTTGGGCGTCGGTCCGGGTGAGGATCTCCACGGCCAGCCTGGACCGCGGCGAGACCACGAGGGGTTTGGCGAAGAGGGCATGGGCGCTGATAGGGACTATCACCAGCGCTTCCACCTCGGGCCACACCACGGGCCCACCGGATGAGAAGGCATAGGCTGTGGAGCCCGTAGGGGTAGCAAGCACCACTCCATCACAACCGAACGACGTCAACGGACGTTCATCAACTTCGGTCACCACTTCGATCATGCGCTCCCGGTCCGCCTTTTCAATGGCGGCTTCGTTGAGAGCCCATGTATGCCAGATCTTCTGGCCGCGGACCCACACCTGGACATCGATGGTCATGCGTTCTTCCACCGTGTATTCGCGGCTGGCAATCCACTCGACGGTCTGGGCAAGATCGGCCCGCTCGCTTTCGGCAAGGAAACCGACATGCCCGAGATTGACGCCCAACAGGGGAACATCGACGTTGCGGACCAACTCGGCCGCGCGAAGGATGGTGCCGTCGCCGCCAAGAACCATGACGAGTTCGACGTCCTCCAACCGGACGTCCTCGTGGAGTATCTCGATCGGTTTGTCCACCACGCCGTAGAACCGTTCGATATCGTCCAGTTCAGACTTCTGCATCACGGGGATCAGGCCGGAGTAGTGGAGCTGCCCGCAGGCATCCCAGGCCGCGCGAAGGGAGTCCTCACGCCCGGTGTGGGCAAGGACCAAAACGCGCCTGCTCATGGTGTTCTGCTTTCTAGTGGGTGGTCCAGATTCGTTCCATCAGTGCAGCAACTTCCTCGTCCCGCTCTTCGATCTTAGGCAAGTCTGGCTGCATCCTGCGTTTTATCCACAGGAAGTACTCCACATTTCCGTCCTGGCCGGGCAAGGGACTCGGTGCCAGGCCGCAGAGTTCGAGCCCTGCGTCCACGGCCGCTCTGGCGACTTGGGCGACGGCGCGCCGCCGTTCATGGTCTGAGGTGACCACGCCGGTGCGGCTCAGCCGCTCCTTGCCGACCTCGAATTGCGGCTTCACCATGAGCACCAGGTCTCCCCCGGGTTCGGTGCATGCCGCGAGCGGGTGGAGAACCAGGGTGAGGGAAATGAAGGACAAGTCTGCCACCGTGAGCGCTGCGGTGCCGCCGATCTGCTCGGGAGTCATGTAGCGGACGTTGAGGCCCTCATGGACTGCGACGCGGGGATCGTTCCGCAGGGACGGCACCAACTGGTCGTGCCCGACGTCGACCGCCACCACGTGCGCGGCACCTTGCCGGAGCAGCACGTCGGTAAAGCCACCGGTCGAGGCTCCGGCGTCGAGGCACCGCTTACCTTCCACAACAACGGAAGGGAAGGCCGCCAGCGCGCCGGCCAGTTTGTGTCCGGCGCGGCTGACGTAAACGTCCTCGGCGTGGGCTTGGACGTCAATTTCCGTCTCTTCGGAGACCTGTTGCGCTGCCTTGGCGAGAACGGTGCCTCCGGAACTGACCTTTCCGTCCGCAATGAGTTTCGCGGCATGGGTCCGCGATCTCGCCAATCCACGGCTGACGAGTTCCTGGTCGAGTCTGGCCATGCTCAGCGTTCGTCGGCGTCGAGGGCCGCCATCAAGGAGTCGTGGATCCCGGCGTAGAGGCCGCTGTGCTCGGCCACCGGCACGGAGGAGACGCCCGCCAGCCGCTCCAAGGCGGAATCCACGGCGGCGTCACCCGTGGGTGCCGTGTCGTCGGGCCACGGGGCATCGTGCGGTCCGGCGCTTTGCCGCTCGGCTGTTTGCAGCTCGGCTGTTTGCAGCTCGACGCTATGCGGCTCGGCTGTTTGCAGCCCGGCTGGGCCCTCCGGGTGATCGTTCAACTCGCTCATGGGACCAGTCTAGTTTTCCAGCCATTCGAGCCGCGGCGATGTAGCTTCTGCCGCGTCGGGATTTGCGGCCCACCAGGCTGCGCACGCAGCACGCCAGGCATCCAGGTCCTTCTCGGAGCCGGAGACTGTGATCAGGCCGTCTTGGACTTGGGCAGTTGCCTTTCCGCAGCGGAACCTGCTGTCCTCTTCGAGGATCTCGGGGTACGGCTCGTACAGTTCCGTCAGATCGGCCAGCAAGTAGCCGGGGCGTTCCGAGCTGCGTGCAGCAAGGATGGACTCGGGCGTGTCGACACCGGTGAGCACCGCCGCCGTCGCGAAGCCCGCACGGTTGCCGCCCAGGATGTCGGTGTCCAGCCGGTCTCCGACAACGATCGGGCGCTCTGACTTCAGCCTCCGGGCAGCCGAGTGGAAGAGCGGGGCCTCCGGCTTGCCGGCGACCCGCGGCTGTTTGCCGGTGGCAGACGCGACGGCGGCCACGAGCGTGCCGTTTCCGGGAGCAATTCCGCGGGCCTGGGGAATGGACATGTCCGTATTGGTGGCCACCCAGAGGGCGCCTGCGGCAACAACGTAGGACGCCTCGGCCAGATCCTTCCACGCGATTTCCGGGTTGAAGCCTTGGACCACCGCCACAGGGTTCTCCTTCGCGCTGTGGACGGGCGTGAGGCCCACGAGTTCGATCTCGTGGGCCAGCGCCGCGCTTCCAGTGATCATTACACGCGAACCCGGGGCAAGGAGCCCGGCCAAAAGATCTCCGGCGGCCTGCGAAGAACTGACCACTTGGTTGTCCTCGGCAGGGGCGCCAAGTTCACGAAGATGCGCGGCAACCTGTGCCGGGGTACGCGAGGCGTTGTTGGTGACATAGCCCAGGCGCACCCCGACCGACTCAAGCCGCTGCAGCGACTCCACCGCGCCGGGAATGGCATGTGGACCTGCGTAGACAACTCCGTCCAGATCGGACAGAACGGCGTCGAAACGCGAAACCAGTGAGGCCTCAGTCATTCTTGGTCTCTTCGCCGCCCTCGGAAGCCTCTTCCCCGTCTTCCTCGTCTTCTTCGTCTTCTTCGTCCTCTTCTGCGTCCTCGACGGAATCGCGGTCCGACTCGGCGTCGTCGGACTCAAAGTAGTCAGACTCGACGTCGTCGAGTTCCACGTCGTCGAGTTCGGTGGCTTCAGAGCCGAGGACAGTTTCCGCAAGCGCAGGGGCAGCCTCGGACTTGCTCTCTTCGGTTCGTTCCTTGTTCTCTTCGATGTTCCGGAAACGAGGCTTGCGGGCTTCGTTTTCATCGTCCTCGCCGAGGTCGATGATGTCCGGGTCCTCGAAGTCTCCTACGCCGAGGGCATTTTCAGCGACGACTGCCTGGCGCTGCCACTTACCGGCTTCTTCCGTGCGACCCACGGCGGCCAGGGCGTCTGCGTAGGCACGGAACAGGCGGGGGCTGTAGGAGAAAGCGCGGTTGATGTCGAGCTGGATGATCTCCAGCTCAGCCACGGCGGCGTCCAACTGGCCAAGATCGCTCCGGGCGCCGGAAGCCACAATGGCCAGCTCGACCTTGCCGGGGGCGTCGAGATCCTGGGCCTCGGGTGAACGGACTACATCCAGCGCCCGGTCCGGACGCCCCAGGCCGCGTTCGCAGTCGGCCATGAGGGGCAAATGGACGTTGGAGCCACTGATCCGGCGGTAGGTGCGGAATTCGCGAAGTGCCTCCCCATAGTGGCCGGCAGCGTAGGCCGTCAGGCCCACAGCTTCGCGGACAGCCGCCAAACGTCCACCACGGCGGCTCGCAGCCAAGGCATGCTGAAAGGAAAGCTCAGGATCGATATCGATGAGACGGCCGGCCATCACCAGGTGCTTGGCGACCCAATCGACATTGGTGCTTTCAAGGGTCTTGATCTGGTGCTTCGTGACCCGATCGAGCTCCTGGCCCGTAACGTCGTCGTCGATCTCCGGGGAACGCTCGCGGTCCGGGCGGTTGGCGCTGCGCAGGTCCGCGGCATTCGGAACCCGTGCGGGACGCTCTTCCCAGGATCCACCGCCGAAGCTGCGTCCCTCAGTACGTGGGCCATCGAACTTGCGGGGACCGCGCTCGGGGCGGTCGCCGAAACTACGGCGCTCTCCGTCGCCTTCGCGACGCGGACGATCACCAAACGGCTTACGATCACGATCACCCTCACGGCTCGGGCGCTCACCAAAGGGTTTGCGGTCGCGGTCACCGAAACTCGGACGCGCATCCCCATCACGACGCGGACGATCACCAAACGGCTTACGATCACGATCACCGAAACTCGGACGCGCATCCCCATCACGACGCGGACGATCACCAAAGGGTTTGCGATCACGATCACCGAACGGCTTACGATCACGGTCACCGCCAGGAGTGCCTTCACGGTTTTCCCTGGAACGGAATCCTCGCGGGTCGCCCCCGGAATTGTTATTGGCGCGGAACGGGCCGCGATCGCCGCGGCCACCGCCGAAGTTGCCGCGGTTGCCGCCGTTGTGCTCAGCCATGATGGATTCCTCCTGTTGTGAGCTGACCACTGGCGCATGTGCAGCCGCTCTTATCCGTATTTTGTTCTCACGCCGCCGGGATCCGGCTCGTATCTCTTATGTAATTCTAGGTGACCAGGCATCCGCGAACGCATTCGAAGGCCGCCTATTCAGCTTCCCGTGGGAATCATCACAGCCCCAGGCCTGCCTGTGCCCCCCGAGCCTCGCTGGCTTACAAATCCACGCTCGCTCACGTATGCCGGGTCCGGGCCCGACGCTCGCTCACGTATGGCGGGTCCCGGCCGGACCCTCGCTCACATATGCCGGGTCCGGGCCGGACCCTCGCTCACATCATGCGAGCGAGCGTCGGTCGTGGAAGCCACATATCTGAGCGGGGGTTTCGGACACCGGGCCATATGTGAGCGGGGGTTTATCGAAACCGGGCCATACGTGAGCGGGGGTCTGGTCACGACCGTTGATATGTGCGCGGGGGTTGGGTGACCAAAACGCTCGCTCACGTAGACCGGGTCCCGGCCCGACGCTCGCTCACGTATTGGGGGTCCCGGCAGGACGCCCGCTCACATATGCCAGCGAGCCCGGTCGTGGAACCCACATATCTGAGCGGGGGTTTACCGGAAACCGGGCCATATGTGAGCGGGGGTTTGTCGAAACCGGGCCATACGTGAGCGGGGGTTTCGGGACGCCGGCTCGCGTGTGCCGGGTGGGTTTAAATGGTTCAGGCCCCGACGTGTGTCGGGGCCTGAACGTGAATGGTTGTCCGGCGGTGTCCTACTCTCCCACACCCTCCCGGGTG